>CAIYBH010000141.1 GCA_903924405.1 uncultured Planctomycetaceae bacterium
CAGTGAATTCTTCCTTGCTGGCGCTTCGGGTTGGTATTTAATCAGTGAATTCTTCCTTGCTGGCGCTTCGGGTTGGTATTTAATGCACCCGCACTATTGGTTCCTGGCCCCTTTTTTCAAGCTCACCACTATTTTCTGAACAGCTGCTGCAATTGTCCCTGCAACTCGTCCAGCCCGATGCCGGCTTTCTGCAGGACTAACAGTACTTGGTCATTCAGCAACTCGCGGTCGGCCTGATTCAACTCCATCGCCGTCAGCACAACGACCGGTGTTTTTCGAAATCGCTCCTGACGACGAAATTCCGCCAGAAACTGAAACCCGTCCATCTGCGGCATCATCAGGTCCAGCAGAACCACCGCCGGGGAAAAGTTGTCAAGTGTGTGAAGTGCTTCCAGGCCGTTTCCGGCGATCGCCACCGTCCAGCCCGATTCCCGCAGTTTCCGCGCAATCAGTTCCTGTGTCGCCGCATCATCTTCCACCAGCAGAATCTGATCCCGATTCTGCACCAGCTGCATGTGCTGAAGATGGCGGAACAAACGCGGCCAATCCAGCGGTTTGGACAGATAATCCAGGGCGCCAAGCGCCATCCCAAGCTCACGATTGCCATCCATGGTCACCATAATGACCGGAATATCAGCCGTGCTGCTGTCAGTTTTCAACGCGTTCAGGACAGACCACCCGTCCATACCGGGCATCATCACATCCACTGTCACCAGCAGCGGGTGCAGGGCCCGCGCCAGTTCGAGGCCCTCACGTCCATTGTCAGCAGTGCGAACTGCATAGCCTTCCCGGGCCAGAAATCTCTGCATCAGATCCAGAACCGCAGGATCATCATCAATGACAATCACCAGGGGACGTTCAGACGACTCCGCCGCGGACTCTGTCCCGTCCTGAATCGCAGGTGACGGTGAGGCGTCGCTGACCGCTTCAGTCGGTGGCTGTTCGCTGACAACAGCCGGCAATCGGACTGTGAAGGTGGAGCCCTTACCCACCGTACTCAGCACGTCAATACGTCCGCCCAGCAGTTCACTGAAGTGGCGACTGATCGCCAGTCCCAGCCCGGTGCCTCCATATTTCCGTGTCGTGGAAACATCCGCCTGCGAAAATGCCTGAAACAATCGGGAAATCTGCTCCTCCGTCATCCCGATGCCGCTGTCCGTCACCTCGAATTCCACCCAGTCCGCGATTCGCTGAACTGTGAGCCGGATCTGACCATGGTCACTGAATTTACAGGCGTTGCTGAGCAGATTCAGCAGGATCTGACGCACTTTTGTCAGATCACTGTGCATTTGCCCCGCGTCGGCAGCGATCTGCAGATGCAGCTGATTCTGGTTTCGGCTGACCAGCGGCTGAATGGTTTGCTGTACATCCTGCACGAGGTCCCGCACCTGAAAGGGTTCGCAGTAGACCGTCATTCGGCCCGCCTCAATACGGGACAGATCCAGAATGTCATTAATCAGCCCGAGCAGGTGTTTGCCGGCCCCGTGAATCTTTTTCAGGTCGGCTTCGGCGGCCGTATTGCCAGCATCCTGCATGTCTTCCATCAGCATTTCACTGTAACCGATGATTGCATTCATCGGTGTCCGCAACTCATGACTCATGTTGGCCAGAAAGACACTTTTGGTGCGGTTGGCGGCTTCGGCATCCTGTCGCGCCTGTTCAGCGCGACGTGCCGTCAGCTCAAGGTCCTGAGTGCGATCCTCGACCATTTGTTTCAGATTCCGATTCCAGTCCACCAGTCGTTTTTCCCGGGACAGAATCTCGGACGACATGGTCTGAAAGCTGCGTGCCAGTTCTCCGAGTTCATCGCGCCGCTCCACAATCGCCCGCAATCCGTCCGTTCCGTATTCGCCCTGAGCAAACTCAGCTGCGCAGACCGTCAACTGTTCGATGGGACGCGTGAGTTTTCTCGAGACCCAGGACAGGAGCACCAGCAGGATGCCAAGCCCCACGACGGCAACCGTGGCGGATTGCAGTCCCAGTTCGTGAACCGGTCCCATCACAGCTCGTTCCGAAATCCGCAACACCAGACGCCAACCCGTCATGGCGGAGGTGACCCAAACAAGCCGATACTGTTCCCCGTTAAGCTCCAAAGTGGAGCTCCCCTTGTCAGAGTCCATCAGCGGCATCCCCGGGATGTCTTTCAGCGTTTTCGGCGGCTGCTGCCCGCGGTCCGATGGCGCTGCAATCACTTTCCCCTGGCGGCTGATCAGGAAGGCGTCGATGGCCGCTTCACTGCGCACGCCGGATTCCCGTTCGAACACCGTTTCCATGGTGCGAACAATCTCCCGGATCCGCTCCAGATGCAGATCCGCGCCGGCGATCCCAATCAATCGGCCCTCCTCATCCAGGGCCGGGAAGTTCACACTGACCATCTCCACATTGGAACCCCCTTCGTCGAAATAGGGCTCTGAAATGTGCAGAACGCGACGCTGTCTGGTCTCGTGATACCATTCGTACTCCGGCAAGTGATAGTCGTACTGGACAATCGGCTCGCCGTTTCGATCCACCCAGGGCATGGCTCCGGGGGCATTCCATGCCAGCCCGTCATAGGCGATGTACACGCCATAGGGGTCCACATCGTCCAGGGCTTTCAGCAGGGTCCGCAGGTAGTCTTTCATCAGCGGATCCGGTGACTGCCCCAGAATCGCCTGACGCGCCGCAATCAGGATCGGGATCTGCCCGATGCGAGTGAGAAAATCATCCAGTCGCCCAACAGCGGAATGCACCGCCTCCTGCGACCGCAGCACAGTGCCCCGAATCAACTGCTGCCGACTGCTGCGATAATTCAGCCACAAGGTGACCGTCAGCACCAGCCCCGCGGTCACTCCCATCACAATCTGCAGTCGTCGACCTATGCGTCGGTCCCACATCTCTCTGCCCACTTTCCCACTGGATTTCCGTGGCTCCGCTTCTCTTCCTTCCACCCCGTCCGCCCCGTCCGCCAAGCATACCGGCGGCCGCGGTCGCTGCTGACCTTACCATTCACTGAAGTTCGCACCATTCGCGGAGTCCACGGCACCGGCCGTCTCAACCTGTTTCCAGCGTTGTGATTCCAAAGATCAGCGAATCCTGCAGCCGCGGGGGCTCACCCAAATACATTCTGACACAACCAAACACTTCCTGCATGCCGAACTGACGACAGAGTTCTCCTGCCACCGGATTATTGTCCGGTACATCCACGAGAATCGGCGCTCCCCCGCTACGTGCTGCAAAGGCTGTCAGTAACTGCTGAGCGACTTCAGGCGATCGCGAAAACAACGGCCCGATCTTCCATCCTTCGAGACATTTCCGCATCACACCCATGCCACGCAATCCCTTTTCAGTGACCACGCCAAATGCCACACTATCCGGCTGATTCCTCCAGGACTGCAGGAATTCCGCACGCTCGCCGGGAAAACAGACTCGATCCAGTTCCAGCAGCTCAGACAGGTCGACCGTTCGCAGATCCGTCACCAATCCCTCTGTCGCCGATTGGTCATTCAGATTTGGCTGGTCCCAGCGATATCGACGATGACGCGTCCAGACACTGAAACCACCGCGGGCATAAAACGGAATCATGGCGTCCACAGCATCCAGACCAATGACACCCCCAGATCCCAGACGCGCACGCAACTGATCTCGTCGCGCATACCATAATTCCGTCCCCAGACCCCGACCTCGAAACTCCGGCCGGACGATGAACAGGCCCATGAATCCGTACGACGCGTTGTGGCGAACAATCGCGCCACCACCCGCCAGTTGCCCATGCAGCTCCAACGCTAAAAAACCGTTCGGGTCTGCGTTCCAGAACAATTCCGCGTCATGCAGCCCCGGATTCCAGCCCTCAATCGCGGCCCATGAAACCAATTGGTCCAACTCCGCTCGCTTCATTCGCCGAATAATCGCCACAAATAATCTCCCGCTATGACACACGATCGCGAAACATGCGCCATGTCAGGGGTTGTGCATGATGGCGATCGGGGTGATGGGCCGGAACTCACTCGGGGCAATCAAAGTCAAATGTTTTCCGGCAATGCCCCGGGTTTTCTGAAAGAACGTCAAGGATCACACGGAGTGTGCAGCCCAATTGCTCCAGCGTGATTCTGCGAGGTGTTCTGCCCTTTTTCAGAGTCCTGAGGTTTCGAATCCGAACACCTTCGGTCGCGTGAAACATCGGACGGGGAATAGATTCGCAGTCGTTGCTGTCACCGTTGTCGACGCAGACTTAATAGTGAACCATTGTCCAACGTGCCGACTGCACCCAGTTCAGGGCTTTCCGGGTGAATCCCCGGGGCCACTCTCCGCTTTGCTGCCCGGAGCCATGTAGCGCTCTTTAAACAGACGATCCTTTTCCGCCCGCATCCGCAGCCCCTCGCGGTACATATTGATAAAGTTCTCGGCCCGTTTCCAGGCGCGCTGGAACTTGTCCTGAACTTCGACAAACAGCAACGCCGACCAGTCCCAGCTGCCGGGATGCCAGATGTATTCGTGAGTCAGCAGGTGAATGTGGTTGTATTTCGCCAGATTCTCCGTCACCACTCCTTCTCGCCACGACTGCGTACTGTCACTGATGTATTTCATTTCTGTCAGATACATCGGATCGTAGGTGTCAATCACCCCCGGGATCGAAAACGTTTTTCCCGATCGCATCGGCATGTGCGATGACATCGCGTGAATGCGCGTCTGGAAGAAGGCTTCAAAAAGATCGATCTGGGCTTTGGCTGTGGCCAGCGGATCCAGATTCAGTCGTTCAAACAGCGCCGCGTCGTAGTGCAGGCCGAGATCATGCCCCAGTTCCAGAATCCGACGAATCTGCACCGCCTCTTCTTCTTCAAACGGATTGTAGTCACTGGTCTGCAGCAGAAAAAAAGTGGATTGCACTCCCTGTTCCGCTTCAATCTCTGCCATCCGCAGCGCTGCAGGAATACTGAATTCCACATCATGGCGCATGACGACAAATCTCGGAATGTCAAACACTTCCCGACCCAGTCGGTGCAGGTCCCGAAAACACAGAGTCTGATGGGTCTGGCGAATGGCCGCCACGATTTCCCGATAATGCTCGGTGCTGAAATCCTTCCCCGGCTCCGCTGGCCGCGTCACTTTCATTGTCCCAGTTTCCTTCCCGTCGTCAGCCCCGCAGGCAGTTCATGATCCAGCAAATGCAGGCTCGTGTTCAGCCCGCATTGTACATACCACGTGCCGTCGCGAAATCGTTCCAGCAGAGTCCCCGCGGGTTCCTGGTAATCCAGCCCTGTCGGTCCTGCCCGCCACACAGAGTAACGTTGATCATCCACTACGGTAAAGGCACCGGGGTAGGGGCGAGTCTGTGCGCGGATCCAGTCGGTGATCTGACCGGCGGGCCACGTCCAGTCAATCACTCCGTCATCGGCCGTCCGCTTTGGGTAAAATCGCTCAGGTTCTTCCGAATCCTGCAATGCTGTTAACGGGACCGTCCCGGTGGTCAGCGCCTGCCAGTGACGGACCACTTCGCGTACAAACACCACGCGTGCTTTCTGCTGCAGCGTCTGAATATCATCGTGGGGTTCCACAGTCATCACCGGCGCGCTGAGCAGGTCGCCGGCATCCGGTTGATCGTTGTACCGGAAAATATGCGCATACAGGTGACGAGCTCCCTCGATCACACTCCAGTTGATCGGCGATCGACCTCGTCCGTTGGGAAGCCGATTGGCACAGGCATGCATGCCGAACACACCATTGCGACATGTTGCCAGAAACCACGCGGGAAGCAGCCGCTGCCAGCCAATACAAAAGCCCGCTGCACTGCGAGTCCCTTCCAGAACACGCCGATCAGCCTCACCGGACAACCCATAGTTCTCTGAAACATAAACCGGCAGCGATGCTCCAAACTCTGCCTGCAAGTCCGCCCACGTGGGGACCTGGTTTCGCTCCGCGGCCCGCCGTGAAATGGTGACGATCCCCGAGACGCGGCAACCGCTGCTCAGGAGGGCCGCCACAAATTCCGCCGTGTTGTCACGACACCCAATGACAATCACTCCGTCTGTCCACAGCGATGGAGTCATCTTTCACGCCCTGCCTTCTGTATACGATTCAATTCCAGTCGTCCTACCTGCCACATGTAGCGAGGTCCATAGCCCGCGTTTTGTGGCCATGAATTCAGAGTCGCCTGCTGCAGCGAACGCACAGCAGTGGCCGTGTCACCTTCCAGTGAGGCGTTCAGACCAATATACAGATGCGAATAGAACTGACGTGAGGCCCGGTTGCGTTCTTCACCCCCATTTGCCGCCTGCAGAACCTGCTCCGCCGTCATCGTCCCCTGAAAAAACTGATACACTTCGCGAAACGGTGGTCGGTCGTCTTTCTCATACCGCAGCAACTGTTCACGCGCAGCCGCCTTTCCCGACGCACGGTAGTGACAGAAGTAACGCCAGATCCCGTTCTCACGGTCCACACTGTCAAAACTGTGATACTTTTCAAACTGCGCCGCTCCGGCCTGCGGATGATCCGCCAGAAAACAGGCAATCCCCAGACGCCAGTGTGAAGCCTCGAGGGCAGGATCCAGCACCACCATCTGCCGGTAATGCTCCTCCGCTCGCGCTGCATTCCCCAGAAACAACTCCGCATCACCCAGTTGTGAGTACACGTCGACGGAGGCTTTGGACTGCGGATCCGGCTTTGGCAGCGATTTCAACTCTTCCTGGTGCATCTGCGCCTGCTCAGCATTGATCGCGGCAATCTGTCGAGCAACTTCGTCTGCCGTCTGCGCCTGCGTAGTGCCGGAACACCATCGGCAAACCAAAAGCAACACAACGATCCATGACCGAACTGCTGACGCAGACGCTAAGGAAAAACAATGCATATTGGTGTTCGTTTTCACGGGAAATGGGAAATGGGAAATGGGGAATGGGAAATGGGGAATGGGAAATGGGGAATGGGCAATGGGACTGATGAGAAATGGGACTGATGGGACTGATGCGACCGATGGGACGAATATGAATGATCGGTCCTATCGGTCCTATCGGTCCTATCGGTCCTATCGGTCCTATCGGTCCTATCAGTCCTATCGGTCCTATCAGTCCTATCAGTCCTATCAGTCCTATCAGTCCTATCAGTCCTATCAGTCCTATCAGTCCTATCAGTCCTATCAGTCCTATCAGTCCTATTTCTCATTCAGCCTGTTGCGGCGACGCACGAACGGATTGCACCACGCGCTGCCGCGACCTCGTCTGGTGTCAGTGCCTGGTCCCGTGGCTGATATCGCGCTCGCTCGTATACGGCAGCCAGTTCCGTGACGGTCTGCTGGCGATCCGGCAACACACGAGTCAGTTCCGTTGCCAGTTGCTGATGGTTCCACCACGGCCGGACTGCACGACTGCACCGCCGGGCCAATTGATGAAACGCGCGGATCACGTCGGCCTGAGTCGTAATTGTCTGGGTGGTTTGCAGCAGTTCCTTTTCCATGTTCTGCACCCCGGCATCGGTCCGCCGCAAACTCCAGCGTGCAATCAGCAGGACCGCTGCCGCTGTGATCAACAAGCCGGCCAGGATCAGAGCCGGTGTCCAGTCAAACTGCAGGTTTGCCGGGGAAGACGCTGCTGCTGGTGTGGCGCCAGACGCTGCTGGTCCCGTTGAAGATGCCCCAGGCGATTTTTCTCCGGAAATCAATCGGTCCGCCAGCTGTCGCATTCGGTCCAATGCCCCCGGGCCCACCGAGGGTTTCTCGGTGAGCGGAACGTTTCGCTCCGGAAAATTCAGATTTTCCGGCAGTTGCAGATCGCCCGGACCGCGATTCGATTGTTCCTCAGCAGAACCTGCTTCCCCGTTTGGCGTTGTCGCGCGCGGTGGATCTCCCAGCCGATCCAGCATCTCCAGCAGGGCTCGTGGGTCAAAGGGTTTGTCGGAATTGTTCATGCCGGGATTGTTGCCGCCCTGAGACAGCCCGCTGGGTGGTGTCGGGCCCCCTTGAGGCACTGGGCCCGCTGGAGGTGTCGACGGCGGCAGTTCCTTTGACGCGGAATTCTCCGATGCCGCGTTCCGGGCGGATTCCAGTTCGTCCTGCTGCTCCTGCTGCTGCTGGACGTCACGTCGGGCTTCGTCCACAAGCTGCCGCAGGGTGGCTCCAAACCCTTTCTGCTGCAACTGCTGCTGCACACGTTCTGCCTGTTCGTCGCGTTGGGCACCGCCTTCGGCCGCGTTGCCTGCGGCATTTCCGGCTGAGTTCTCCGCGTCCGGCGCGGGCATGCTGCGCGGCGCCGTTGCTGATGGATCCTGCCCGGGCTCGACAGATTCAGGTTTCACCGGAACGCCCGCTCTGCTGTCCTGCGGTCGTGGGGCGCGATGATCACTGCGTGGAGAGGCGTTCGGGTCGGGTGGGCCGTTCCGCCGATCGCCAGCGCCGCCGGATGCCTGTGGCGTCGATTCGCCAAGTGCACCCGCTCCCTGTTGCAGCATCTGCTGGATCGCTCGTTGCATTTCCGGCGATTCCGCAGCCGATCGCAAATCAGGATCCTGCAATTGCTCACGAAGAAAATTCTCGACCGAAAACGGGGCTGCCGAGGAATCCGCTTCGGGGCTCTGCCCCGGCACGTTGTCCCCCAGTGACCGCGGCTCGGCCGTGGTGTCAGCCCTGCCACCCTGAGCATTGCCTGAACTCTGGTTGGACCGTCCGGATGCGGACGGTGGCGTGCTGCGCTTACTGGTACCGGGGACTCGCTGGTTCACGTCCGCATTCGGTTCCCGGGTGCCCGAAAGCGACTCGGGCGTGGGCGTCGCCTCGTTGACTGGTGGACGTTCGGTTCCCGGCTGCGCCAGGTCCCGGAACAGTCGCTGAAGTGATTCGATCGGTGACCTCGGGGCCGTTGGTGTGGTCGGGCCGCCAGCGGATTCACTTTCTGCCTGCGGGCGTACCGACCGAGGTTCTGTAGCCTGAGAATCGGCATCCAGAGGCTGATTTTCCTTGACTCCCGCTGCTGGGGCTGATCCCTGTGGGGCATCTGTTCCGCGGGATGTCGGTGGTCCCGCTGGATTGCGAGGCGTTGCCGGGGACGTGGAACTGACATCGGGCGCTGGCGTTTTGTCCGGTGCTGGGGCTGCGGGATTTCGTGGTTGCCTGGACGACGGCGCATCCACTGCATTCGGTTCCGTCTCGTTGCTCGTCTGGCCACGCGTCCCGCTCTCAGGGTTGGACGCAGGCGGATTGCCAGTCTCCGGATTCGCAGTCTCCGGATTCATCGCGCCGGGAGTTTCTGTGGACGGCCCGGGAACAGCCGGTCGGTCTGTCTGAGGTGTGTTTTGCGTGGCGGGTGGAGTTGCTGACTGCCGATCTCGCCGGCGGATGGATCGACCCGCGCGAGGCGGACTGCCGGCTCCGGGACGAGTTGGCGCTGAGTCGTCCGAGGCGACGTTTTCTTTGAGTGGCTGTTGATTATTGGCCCCGCCGGTCTCTTCAGGTTCCGCCGGCATCCCCGGCACAGCACCTGGGGCCTGCGACGAAGGTTCTGGGGCGGTCGCCTTTTCCTGCAGCTTTCGAAGGAAATTGTCGAGGGCTTTCAGCGAGCTGCGGGGCAGGTCGGGTTTTGTGGCCGTGGGGGGCAGTGGCGCCGGGGTGGCACCGTCTTCCGCTGGAGGTGGCAGCATGCCGTCCCGCTGAAACTGCTGCAGGAGTTCTCGCAGCTTCTGCTGAGCCTCGGGCGCCTGAGCTGCTTTCTGGATCTGCTGCGGTGTGAGCTGATCCAGACCTGGCGGAAGCATGTTTTCCGGCAGACGATCTTTCCACTGGTTGATGAGGTCTCCGAGTTGCCGGAGCCCGGACGCGGTGGATGAATCTGGTGACTCAGGCTGCTGGGGTTGCGCCGGTGAATCAGCCGGGGCCGGGTTGAGCCGGGATCCGGGAATGTCGGGTGTCCTGCCACCCGGCGCACGCGGCGTGCTGTCCGTCTGCGGATTTCTGGTGGGGCTCTGCGGCTGTTGTTCTGAGCTGACGTCGCGGTCTGCCTGCGTCTGCTGAGTGATGGTGCTGCGCAAACGCTTGAGCAGTTCCAGATGGACGCCGGGGTCGGCCGCTGCCTGTTCGGGGAGTGGCAGTGGTCGCTGCGAATCGTCCTGGCCACTGGCACCTGATCCGGCAAACGCGACGACCAACAGGACCGGCAGCCAGCTTCGCAAGTGAAACAGCATTTCAGAAACCATGGAAACACCATTCCAGTGGAGGCAGAATTCCAACGCACCAGCATGTGACCAACGGTGACGGTCACGATATGCTCTTTGATCGCTACCCGCCTTGTCAATCCGTCGGATGGCGGACAGGAGCGGGTTTGTCAGCGAGGACACGAGCTCGCCTTGTCGCCCTGCCCGATCATCAGGCGACAACAACGGGCGAAGATGCCTATGGCAAACCCTCATTCAGTGGATGCAGATCAGCTGGCAGGAAGCGGCCATCCTTCCGAATCAACTCGCCGTCAAACCAGATTTCTCCTCCGCCGTAATCCGGACGCTGGATCAGGACCAAATCCCAGTGAACGCGACTGCGATTGCCATTGTCCGCCTCGTCATACGCATTGCCGGGGGTGAAGTGGAATGAGCCTCCGATTTTTTCGTCGAACAAGGTGTCCAGCATGGGATGCAGGATGCGGTTGTTGGTCCCGAACGACCATTCACCGATGTAGCGCGCCCCTTCGTCTGAATCCAGAATCTGATTCAATCGCTCGGGAGCATTACGGCAGGTCGCGTCCACGATGCGTCCATCCTTCAGTTCAAAGCGAATGCCTTCGAAGACTGTTCCCTGGTATCGCGACGCGGTATTGAACTGGATGGTCCCCTGCACGCTGTCCCGGACCGGTGCCGTGAAAATTTCGCCATCAGGAATGTTGCACTCACCGGAACATGGCACCACCGGAATATTGCGGATCGAAAACCGCAGGTCAGTTCCCGGACCGGTGATGTGCACCTGATCAGCGGCTTCCATTCGCTGTTTCAGTGGTTGCAGGTCACGAGCCATCTTTTCGTAGTCGGCGGTACACACGTCGAAGAAAAAGTCTTCAAAGGCTTCACAGCTTTTCCCGGCTGCCTGAGCCATGGAGGGGGTGGGGTAACGCAGAACGACCCAGCGCGTTTTGGGGACGCGAATCTGGATGTGCACGGGCTGCCACCAGTGTTTCTGATACAGGTCCATGCATTCGCCGGGGACGTCCGAGAATTCGTTGGAATTGGCCGAGCCACGAATGCCGATGTACGCGTGCATTTCGCTCATCACCGCGGCTTCGAACTTTCCGGCCAGCGCCATGCTGTCTTCCGTGGCGTGGCGGTACAGCGTCCGCAACACGGCGTTGTCCTTTTTGGAGACCACCGGAATGGCACCCATTCGGCTGGCCTCTTCAATCAGTCGACAGACAAGCGCCGGGTCCGCCAGATCCATCGCTTCGATCAGCACCTTCTGACCGGGTTTCAGCCGGCAACTGTGATGCAGCAGGACATGAGCCAGGCGTTCAATTCGAGGATCCTTCATGGGTGTTTCAGTTCCGTTCCGTGCGGAGGTGTCGTAAGTTGTTAGTAATCTGCAATTGAAAAA
>CAIYBH010000142.1 GCA_903924405.1 uncultured Planctomycetaceae bacterium
GAATTCCCCGATGCCTCGGTGGTGCAGCGACTGGCGGGCGATGTGTCGCTGTCCGTCGCCGGGTTCACAACGCTGACCGGGTCGTACGTGTTTGACCTGGACACCTCGGACAGCAGCAAAACGAAAGTCCGCGTCGCCGGCACAAACATCAGCGCTCTGCTGGGCAGTGATGCTGACGGTGTGATTGGCACCGCAGATGATGTCGGAGCAAAAATCACCAACGGCCGCATTGGAGCGGTGTTCTATAAGGGTGCCTCGGGCACAAGCTATGCCTTGACCGCCAGCGGTACTGCGGCGCTCGTCGGCGTGCCTGGATTTACGCTCAGCGGTGACCTTGCAGCACGAGTCAACACGACCGGTGGAGCAGTGAACGAAACGATCACGATGCCCAGCGGATCCGACGTATCGGTGGTCTTCGGAGCAGACGAAACCGCACCAGTGTTCAGTGGCACCGTCACGGCCGAAGCCAGTGGATTCGCCTCGATCGCCGGCGGATTCTCAGTTTCGAAAAGTGGTTCTGTACTGACCGTCGCAGCGTCTGATGTGACGGCCTTTGTCGGGGTGGGCAGCACCGGCGTGCGAGTCACCGATGGCGAACTGGGTGTGGTTGTCAAAACCGATACAAAGAAATACGCGTTGGTTGCGTCGGGCAATGTGGCCCTGGAAGGTGTGACGGGGTTGACTGTCACCGGCACTGGTAGCGTGCGCATCAATAAGCTGGGCGAAGCGATTAGCCAGACGATCACCACGCCAACAGGTTCTGTGGATGTAAACTTTGCGGACGGCACCGATGTGGTCCGCGTGCAGAGTTCGCTCAATGTGCAGTTTGCCAGCTTCGTACAGGCGTCCGGGGACTTCCTGTTCGAAAAGCAGGAATCGGCAGGCCTGACCACGATCACAGCATCCGCTTCGAATCTGGATGCTTTCCTTGGCGTCAACTTCAATCAGGCTGGGGAATTCGGAATTCGCATCGACGATGCGGGTCTGGCCATTGTCATCGAAAAGGCAACCGGTCTGGATGCGTTGTTTGCGGTCAGCAGCCTTGGCGGCACCGTCAGCATTTCGGGGTTGCCGAGCCTCGATCTGGATGGACCGCTGAACATCGCGATCAACAAACTGGGCCATCCGATTGACGTGGATATCCCGACTCTGTCAGGTGTCACAATTCCAGTGGAATTCCCCGATGCCTCGGTGGTGCAGCGACTGGCGGGCGATGTGTCGCTGTCCGTCGCCGGGTTCACAACGCTGACCGGGTCTTACGTGTTTGATCTGGACACCTCGGACAGCAGCACAACCAGGATCCGCGTTGCGGGCACTAACATCAGCGCCCTGCTGGGCAGTGATGCAGACGGTGTGATTGGCACCGCGGATGATATCGGAGCCAGGATCACTAATGGCCGCATTGGAGCGGTGTTCTATAAGGGTGCTTCCGGAACGACTTACGCGCTGGATGCGTCAGGGACAGCATCGCTGGTGGGAATCTCGGGATTGACGCTCAGCGGCAGTCTGGCCGCGCGCATCAACACCACTGGAGGTGCGGTGAATGAAACCATCACAATGCCC
>CAIYBH010000143.1 GCA_903924405.1 uncultured Planctomycetaceae bacterium
CAAACAACGAGGTCTGCTGGATACCACGCTGGTACACTGGGGGGGAGAAATCGGTCGACTTCCCGTCACAGAAAATCATGGGGATCCTGCCGCAGCCGGCCGCGACCATAACGGTCAGGGGTTCAGTATGTGGCTGGCAGGTGGTGGTATCCGGGGAGGTCTGACGTGGGGCGAAACGGATCCGCTGGGTCACTCAGCCACCGAACATCGAGTCACTCCAAACGACTACCAAGCAACCCTGTTTCACCTGTTTGGTTTTGATCACAGCAAACTGGCATTTCTGCATAACACTCGCCTGCAGACCCTGACCGATCAGCGGGAATGCCGAATCGTGCATGAAATCCTGAAACGATCCTGAGTATTTTCAGAGTGTTCCCGCGATTTTCAAATCCGGCTGCTTCAGGCAGGGCAGCAGGGACAATCGTGATCTGCGTCCTCCCGTGAGTGACATCTGCTGACGAACCCGCATCGGCGGACTGGTATTCACCAGACTCAGTCTCATACGATTCAAAAATCTTCCCGGCTCTCTCTCATTGCCTGAATCTCTGCGGTTGCTTCAGAGGCTTGTCACCTGCGGATTCCACCGCCCCGACTCCTCACCATGCACCTGACGACTTCACAGTTTCTTCCCTGACCAGGACTGGTATGACTTTTTCCCGCCTGCCACTCAGCTACTGCACTAACGTTCATCCCGGTCGAACCGTCGCTGAAATCAATGATGGTCTGTCGCGATATACCGCCGAAGCCCGTGCAGCCCTCGACTTCCCGATTGCCGCCGGACTGTGGCTGGCCGCCAGTGTAATTGAGGAACTGAACGACAATGAAGCGGCCCTGGAATCTCTGGCCCAGACGCTGTGGCAACACGATCTTGTCTGCTACACGCTGAACACGTTTCCTTACGGCGACTTTCACAGTGATCGTGTGAAGGAACAGGTTTATCTGCCGGACTGGGCCAGTCTTTCACGGACACAATACACAGAGAATTGCGCGACAATCCTGGCAAAGCTGCTTCCGGCGGGTGGTGAAGGCAGTCTGTCCACGGTACCGCTCGGCGGTCGTATGAACCCCCAGTCACCCAGTTTCCGTGCCGTGTGTTACACCAATCTGATCCGTATGGCACGGTTCCTGAAGACGCTGCATCAGGAAACCGGACGTTGCATCCGCCTTGCGATTGAGCCTGAGCCATTGTGTGAGCTCTCAGGAACGCAGCAGTGGAGCCTGCCGGTCATGCGGGGCTTGTTTCAGCAGGCCGAAGCCCTCGGCTGCGAGGACGTGGTTCGTGAGTATCTGGGTTTGTGTTTTGACGTGTGTCATCAGGCCGTGGAATTCGAGGACGTCGCCGCATCAATCGCCGCCTTCGATCGGGAAGGCATTCGGATCAACAAGGTGCACATTACGAATGCTGTGGAACTGGAAAACCCCGGCCACAATGCCGCAGGACGTGAAGCGCTGCGACAGTTTGCAGAACCTCGCTACCTGCATCAGACATTTGCGCAATTTGCGGATGGTCGCATCGAATCCCGACTGGATTTGCGAGTCGAGGATCTGCTTGATTCTTCCACCGATGCTTTCCTGACCGCCGAACGATGGCGCGTGCATTTTCACGTTCCGGTATTTGCCGAGACACTGGGGCCTCTGAAGACCACTCGAGCCGAGCTGGCCGCTGCCCTGCAGCAGGTCGCTCGTTTGAGCTACGCCCCCCACCTGGAAGTGGAAACCTACACGTGGCCCGTGATGCCCGGAGAATCGGCCCTGTCCGCCGCGGCCTCAGAATCCCTCGGTTCCCGCATTGCCCGGGAACTCCAGTCCGCCGCTGACCTGCTGAATACACTCGGTTAGTCTGAAAACCGTCCATGGCCGGACGCTACTGGTACGCTCGGACCTGCCCCTGAACTGTGTACTCAGCCCGGATTCCCGAAAAGGCGATTCCGCCCCTTACGAAACGGCCATCGCATATCAACAGGGCCATTCTGCAGCCCAGAGCCTGTAGATTCAGAAATCAGCCAGACATTGAAACTTCCAGCCCTGAGGATCGCTCTCTTAATTTCTGATTAAGACCACGAATCCGCAGCAGGAATCGACGCTTCTGCAGATTACATTGAAGCATGACGTATCTGCAATCAGGCCGTCCGCTGTCGAAAGTCTTATGAGTTTTGAAGGACTGATTCTACGCCAGCAGGGTGACTTCAGATTGAGGAATCACCGTTGGCTGACATTCAACGGCGCTCGCAATACCCGCACAGTTCACGGTCGACTCTTGCAGATGCACGGACAGTCATTCGTTTTCAGACGCTGATACATCCAGGATGAAATACACGTCAACAGACGCTGCCTGAAACATCCCCTCGTTCCTGAGGTGTATGCAGTCATTAAACTGTGAAGTCAGTGAAGGGTCAGCGATGTCTGGATGGCATTATCAGTTGCTTGGAGAGGAATTCGGACCGGTTTCTGACTCCGCGTTGGCGGCCTTGCTGCACGAGGGAACACTCGGCCCAAAGGACCTCGTTAGGCCAGCGGACTCAGCACTGTGGGTTGCTGCCGAACTGGCCCTGGCCGGGCACACGGACCAATCTGCCATGCTGACGGATCTGTCAGAGCTGTCTTTTGAATTTGAAGAATCGACAACTGAACAGTCCTCGCGGCTTAATCGGCCTGGTCAGGAGTCTTCGAAGACGAATGATACCGACCGGCAATCTGCCGCTCTTGCAGATGATGCGAGCGACGACCTGTACTATTATCAGATCCGTGGGCAGAGTCACGGTCCGGTCCCGCGCGAGACTCTGATTCGAATGGCAGAGCAGGGGCGACTCACGGACACAGATATGGTAAGAACGGCTGCGGAATTCCTCTGGCAGGCAGCTGCGGAGTATCACGAATTCTCCGCTGCATTCCTGCTGCGGAAGGCAGAATCTCAGGGCAAGCAAAGGGTTATTCCAGCTGGGCGCACCGCTGATTCTCAAACCACAGCGGCAGCCATAGAGCCCACAATCGAGAAACCGGCGGCAACCCCTGAAGCGAAGGAACGACGTATCGAATCGGTAATGGAAAGGCCGGAGGAACGCCGCACCCCAAAGCCACCTGGCTCAGCAAAGCCTCGTGCAAATAATAAGAAACGACGGCAGCAAGCAACAAATTCGCCCGCGGAGCTGGATGAAGACGTTTTTCAGGAGGTGTTCGCAGACGATCCGGCGGCACCCGCACAGAGTGCGGGACACACTCAGGCAACCGTCGCGGAAGGGCACTCGGACTCACGGCTTAAACCAATGCCCGCTCCGCAAGCACCGCCTGCAGTGCCGACAACGTCGCCATCGCAGATTCCGATCCCGCCTGTGGCAGCAGACCGGATGGGAATTCCTTCCGGCACCGGTCAGCGTGCGTCCCTGATGCCAACTCGCCCACCTGCGTCGCGCAAAACCGTCAGTCGAAGTCGGGCGTTTGATTTTGACTTTGAATTCAGCACTCCCATGAAGGTTCTTTCCGGAATGCTGCTGCTGGCTGCCTTCTGGTTTGGCTATGGCCCTGTGAAGCGATATCTGACAACCAGTGAGTCGCATTACATCAGCCGTGCCGAAGAAGCCATCAGGACGTTCGAGGGCCTTGAGGCGACCATGGATCGGGAGAAATATGGCCAGACAGTCGAGACAGTCACTCGGGAACTGGAGGCCTACCTTGTGATCCTGAAAGACGCTGGATCCACAGGAAAGACGTCAATGGCGTGCGCAGGGGCACTCAATCGCGTCGTAGAATTTGGACGACTTGATCCTTCGAATGATAAACTGCGAAGCAAACTCCTGACGGAAGCGAAGCAATTGATCAGTGTCTGGAAAGGGAACTGAGGTCATCAATCGACGTCTTGCTGATGATGAGATCCCGCAGCAATTCCCCACAGGATCACCGGCGGACATGCGTGTGAAAGCCCTCAGATATCAGCAGAGCCGGGAGTTCAGTGACGGATCGAATTACGTAATCAGCACCGATACTGAGAAATTGCTTTTCAATTTCCTTCAAGTGCTGCTGCAGGACATCTGGAGGAAGGTCGGCGACTTCTTCAGCCGATAAGCCCAGCAGGTTTCCCGTCTGACTGACGGCAATGGTCAGCATGCCCGCATTTCTTCCGGCTTCAATGCCAACAAGCGTATCATCGACAATTGCAATCTGATGGAGTGGAAAGACCTGAAGTTGTTCAGCAACCCTCAGATTCAGCCATGGCGCTGGCCTTCCAGCGGGCACTTCGTTAGAGCAGACTGTTACGTCCGGTACAAAGCCCTGCGATTCTGCAAGCGGACAAACCACATCCATCAGCTCACGGGTATACCCTGTCGAAGACCCGATGCGCAACCCATTCCGGCGCAACCAATCGATCACCTCAGGAACTCCGGGAATCACCGACGAACCGGCGGCGAGGATCTGCTTCTGCAGTGGCAGAAAATCATGATACATTCCCAGAATGTCTGACTCTGAGACCGGACAACCATGCTGGCGCTGCCACAATTCCGCCACGCGGGGCAGGGCGGCCACCAGTGCGATGTGTTCGTGCTTGGCTCGGCCCATGGGGCCACGAGCTTCTGCTTCCGTGATCTCAACGCCTCGACGACGAAAAATCTCGACAAAAACCTGAGCCGGACAGCGACTGCCATAGTCCACAGTCGTCCCGGCCCAGTCAAAAATGACAGCCTGAAGTTCAGTAAGGCGACCCATCTTCAAGTATCCTGCAGTAGTAGGGACATCGAACATCACTTGATTGCGACGTCGACAGTTCATCGGTAAACCTCAGAACCCGTTGTGGTTCATGATGCGAGACCTGATCTGTTGTCGAAACGATTCCAGAATTGCTCTGCCAGGCCGAACGCCATCGTCATCCCGGCCCCACCTGTCCCGGTAAAAAGATGCACATCGGGAATCGGCGTGGCCTCAAAGACCGGCAGAGTCGGATGTTTGGCGTAGATGCCATGCCATCGCTGATGAATCTGCCCGGGTGGCAGACAAAAGACTTTGCTGAGTTCCCTCAGAATCAGGTTTTCAATGAGCGACTTGTCAAACGGATCAATGTCGTCCCCATATTCGTGGGAATCACCAAGTATGACGTCGCCGTGATTATTCTGCGCCGCCATGACATGAATCCCGTACTGATTGAGTTCGGGAAAATCAGCGGCGATTCTTTGCCGCACATCATTCAGAGACGGGCAGACTTCAAAGATCCGATAATGTCGGAGTGTCAGTCCACTTGCGAGCAGAGGCCCTTGTCGCCAGTGTGGATTGTCGGGCCGCAGACTGAGCATCTGTAACTTACAGCGGACCAGTCCTGAAGCCTGCAGGATCAGCGGATAAAGTGACATCAACTCTGCCCCACAGCAGATAATCACTCGATCAAACTCGAATCTGCGACCGCATGCCGTCTTTACATCAATCGCATACCCTGTAGTACCCGCATGGTTCTTTGAAATCTGATCCAGGCTCACAATCCGGGAATTGAAATAAAAGCGGACATGATGCCTTTCCTCCAGCCATCGTGGCAGACTGCGCACTGCTTCGCGGGGGTTGACGCACAGTTCACTGGGGCTGAGTAAACCGCCGAGCAGTCCTGTGGAATTGGCTGCCGGAGTCTGCTGGTGAATTTCGTTGGGATTGAGTAATTGACAGGCAACTTTTAACGACGACGATAATGCCGCAAACTGCTGCAAAACCTGCCACTCATCGGGGTGGTGCGCCAAATGGATGGAACCACAGGGATTGACAGCAATCCCGGCCTCGCGTTCCAGTTGCAACCACCTTTCGCGGCTGGCAAGAGCCATCTGATACAGCTCTCCATGCGGTTGCCCGATCGGCCAGACCATACCAAAGTTACGGATCGACGCTCCGGAAGCAAAATGATGCCGTTCAAAGACGGTCACAGATCGCCCTCGCTCGGCAGCAGACCACGCATGGGCCAGCCCGACGATGCCGGCACCTATCACAGCAACTCGCTCACGGGTGCTCATACGATCACCTGAAAACTCTGTAAGGAAGACGACCGGCTGAATATCTGCTGTGAGAGGAAGAAATCCGTCTCCTGCACCCAACGGCTATCGAACGTGTCAGGCTGCTGCTCCGCTGATCCGCATTTCCATTGCTCCGGCTTCGCACAATATTAAAAAAACTGAAAACACTTTGCGAATTGCAGACAATTCCGCTCAGGAAACATGAAAAAGCACGAAGCACAGCTTCGCCTTCCTGCAGTCTGACTGGAATGTTGAAGATTTCATGAACAGCAGGCCTCACGGGAACGGAAATCGTGAAAAGCAAAGACGCAGACAATTCATCCAGTGAAGTCGTCGATCACGATCACTTTCCAGCCCTGTGGACTGTCGCAGCAGCCTTCAGCACGTATTTCTGCATGTATGCGTTTCGAAAGCCTTTTACTGCCGCACAATTTGATGGAGAGCTGGCATTCGGCATGCCACTGAAATCATTGCTGGTCATTTCGCAGGTCATCGGCTACGCCATCTCCAAGTTTGTTGGAATTCGTGTCATCGCGGAAATGCCGGCTTCCGGCAGAGCACGCGCGTTGATTGTTCTTATCGGGGCCAGTGAAGTCGCACTTATCCTGTTCGGTTGCATCCCCAGACCATGGAATGTGGCCTGTCTGTTCCTGAATGGTCTTCCTCTTGGCATGGTCTTCGGACTGGTTCTCGGATTTCTGGAAGGACGCCGAGTTACAGAAGCATTGACAGCCGGTCTCTGCGCCAGTTTCATTGTGGCGGATGGTGCCCACAAATCAGCAGGAGCCTGGCTACTGACGCTCGGATTCTCCGAAGACTGGATGCCTTCCGCAGCGGGCGCGCTCTTTTTCGTCCCGCTGTTGATCTCAGTCTCCGTCCTCGCACGCACTCCACCTCCTTCTCAACAGGATATTGAAGCACGTTCCGAGCGAGTCCAGATGAATCAGGCTGCACGCCGGACAATGCTGCGACGCTATGGTGTCGGACTTGCAGCACTGATCCTGATGTACCTCCTGCTGACTGTCCTTAGAAGCCTGCGAGCCGACTTTGCTTCCGAAATCTGGCGTGGACTCGGTGTGTCCGCGGTACCCTCCACATTTACCGTCTCAGAAATTGTGGTTGCAACTGGTGTACTGCTCGTGAATGGAAGCCTTGTGTATATCCGTGATAATCTGAAGGCGTTTCGACTCTCCCTGCTGACCTGCCTCTGTGGATTTGTGCTCATCGGATTCGCTATCATCGCACGTTCGTTCGGATTAAGCGGTTTCAGCTTCATGGTTCTGAACGGACTTGGCCTGTACCTGCCGTACGTCGCTGTGCACGCAACCGTCTTTGAACGCCTGCTCGCCATGACACGAGATCGGGGAAATGTGGGCTTTCTGATGTACCTCGCCGATTCCACCGGCTATCTGGGCTATATCAGTTGCATGCTTTTCAAGGCAGCATTTGACCTGCAGGGGGATTTCCTGCCTTTCTTTACCATCGCCTGCTGGCTGACCTGCGGACTTTCTGTTCTCTGTGTCCTGACAAGTTTGTTTTATTTTTCCGGTCAGCGAATCTCCGAAAAGAACAGCTGATCGTCCACCTCCGCTGACGGGTCCGCGACGCAGGCAGGCTTCAGCGAACACCGCAGAATAAACAGGAATATCGCCGTCATGACTTCCAGATCACTGGCTGCCGTTTTCTATGGAGTACCCGGCACCGTCGAGCTTCAGGAACTGACGACCCCGACACCACGTGGCCCCGAAGTCCTTGTGAAGGTTGAGAGCTGCACATTGTGTGGAAGCGACCTCCACAGCATCGAAGGACGTCGCAAGGTTCCGGTACCGACGATTCTGGGCCACGAAATTGTTGGGCGAATCGAAGCATTCGGGCCGGATGCTGTCCGACAGGATTTTTCCGGCAAACCACTCAGCGAAGGCGATCGTATTGTCTGGGCACTGGTCGCTGCCTGTGGTCGTTGCCTGTATTGCCAGCGAGACCTTCCTCAGAAATGCCTTTCGGCTGTGAAGTATGGTCACGAAGCCTTTCGCACCGGCTATGAACTGCTGGGCGGATTGGCGGAGCGCTGTCTGCTGACACCCGGAACTGCAATCGTCAGAGTGCCCGAAAAACTTACGCTCAATACCATCAGCCCGGCAGGATGTGCGACGGCAACGATCACGTCAGCGTTGGAAGCGACAGGCGATCTCCGTGGGCGCGTAGTCTGCATCACCGGCGCAGGACTCCTCGGATTGACGGCCGCAGCGATGTCGCGCAGTCGTTCAGCAGATGTCGTGGTCGTCTGTGATGTACAGCCCGCACGACTGGACTGGGCGCGGCGTTTCGGTGCCACACACTGTGTCCACCCGGACGGACTCACACCGCTGATTCGGGAACTGACCAGCAATCAGGGAGTCGATATCGCGCTCGAAGTCTCCGGAGCACCGCAAGCGTTTGAGTTGCTCTTCCCCAACGTGCGCATGGGTGGACAACTGCTTTTGATAGGTGCCGTCTTTCCATCCGCTCCCGTCCCGATCGCCATAGAACAGATCGTGCGGAGAAATCTGACTCTACGCGGAATACACAACTATGGCCCCGACCACCTCGTGCAGGCCGTGAACTTTCTGGACCAGTATCAGGAGCAGTTCCCCTTCGACAGCATTGTGGCAGACTGGTTTTCACTGCGCGATGTCGCTTCAGCAATCACCGCTGCACACAATCCCGCTGTGATTCGGGTCGGTGTCCTTCCGTGAACAAAGCCATCTCCATGTCTCGTGATTGGACGTGACCGAGATCCCACCTGACTTTGCGCACATTTCTGCCGGATAACCTCCCACCAGCACACTCAGGTCTGCTCAGACTGCCAGACCACTTTGGTCTTCGTCATGATGTCCTGCAGAGCCTTTCTGTCAGGACGGAACAGGCAGATGATGAAACCAATGTATAACGAAACCAGCGATAGCAGGGACCAGAAGGCGCGCTTAAAGGCCGCCTGACGTGTTTGCGGAAGGTTTTCGTCACGCAGCACGATCAAACCCAGACTCCACTTTCCAAGAGTCGCCCGGGCGGCGCCCGATTCACCGAGCGAAAAGTACATGCCTGCCAGAATCAGCGACGCCACCGCACCAATTCCCTGACCCGCCTGGTTGGCAATCGACCATCCATAAAAACTGAACAGAAAGCCGAACATGGAGCCAATGAACATTCCAACTCCGGACAGCAGAGTCAGGATGATGCTATCGACAAGGAAGGCCAGATATCGTGGGCCAAACGTGGCCGCTTCCAGATCCGGAAACTCATTCACAATTGACAGATCCGCCCGGAAATAGACTCCATACAGGCCGATCACTCGCATCATGAATACCGCCGGAAATGCAATCAGTCCACAGATGATTCCGAAGAACAGAAACGACGATGAGAACACCAGGGGCATCTGGTAAAACAGAAAACGCAGGTTCCCCTCACCCATGTCGGCAAGATTGGACTTCAACCACTCCAGTGCGCCACTTTCCTGCGTCAGCAGCCATGTCACCACACGACTCTGCATGGCCCCGATCGCCCCAGCCACGGCACCTGGAATCAGCAGTACCAGCACAAGCATCATGCCGAACACGTACAGAGATGCACCCAGAGTCCGCCCGAAATCCTTCAGCATCCAGTAAATCAGCCAGGCTCGATAAGAATAATTCTGAGACATGTGCACAACCGCCGCTGGCAGCACCAGAACCGGCAGCAGGGAGATCACCCCGTAAAGGATCCCGGCCGCCACCGGATTGAAAGGAACCAGTCCGGCGGGAATCACCATCAGTGGCAGAGTCAGTACAGTGGGCCACGCATAGAAACGCACACCCATCGTCAGATTGGCGAAGAAGTCAAACTGGAATCGCTTCACCCGCTTCTCACCCGCCATCGTGGTGTTCGTGATGGTCGTGGCCAGTGTCCAGAACCAGCCGCCAAAACCCAACTGAAACACCAGCGTCATGCCCATCCAGAATAACGCAGGAGGTTCACGCCACGGCTGAATGTGCGGGGCCCACATCACATGCGGTTTCTGGTAATAGGTCCCGTCAAACTCAACCTTGGAACCCTTTTCCTTCGGAACGTTGATGTACAGACGATTCCCGGCAATCGTGATGTTGGCCGTGTCCTTCTGAGCCATCTCGTAGAGCGCAAGACTGCGTGTCCGATGATAGTACATCAGCGAGAACGCGCACGTAGTGGCCATCGACAGGCATAACGCCCACACAACGGCTGTCTGGACCCCAAACTGCCAGTGCTTCTTCAGAAACTTCCAGGAGTTCCCCCAGACACTGCGGTAAAACTCATCCGGAGGCGGCCCCTTGCGTTCCCGCTTGATCCGCTGACGCTCACTCAGCACACCGGTCGCTATGTTGACGCCGCATTTCGGACACTCAATGTCCTCGTTGCCGACAGGTGCCGTACAGCCGGGACAGACCCGCTTTTTGGTATCCTCCGCCTGGCGCAGGTCAATGTCACCAAACAGATCATCCGGATCCTCAACCTTCCTTGCGGGCTTCGCTGCGCGCGGTCTGGTCGGAGCTCCCTCCGAAGCCATGGGAACCTTGACCCGCCCCCCGCATTGCCGACATTTGATGACTTTTCCGGCCGCCTGATCCTGAACATTCAGCACCGTCTGGCAACCGTCACACTGCACCCTGATCGGCATATCCGCCTCGCGAACAGAAGTTCCCTGAAATCGCAGTACGCTCCCTACAGATCCATAATGTATCGCAAAAAAGCGTAAGTTGCACCATTTCTGCCGCAGACAACACCCAAAAGCAGTCCTCCGCTGGCCGATTATCTCTTTTACCAGCAACATTACCTGCACTCGGGGAACCAGAATGGATCTTCCGACCACATGATCTAGTGGTCTAAAAAAAATGGGCACAAAATCGGCGATTTGGTTTACAGGCAGAAATTGCCGGACTACTCTTCCGCCCGTCAGCAGCCGGAAATCTTCGGATTTGAAGCTGCTGGATCCTGAAGGGGGTCTTTGGGATGTTTTCGCTGGTTCTGCGAGCCCTGGTGCTCAACCAGCCGACCGAAGGATTCGGTCAGATGTGCAGAAGGGAATCTGCTGCCGGAAGACGGCCCACTGTCGCTCTTGCATTGGTCCTGCAGGCCAAAGCAAGTGTCCGCAAGTGCTCGTCTTTCCTCTGTTTCTTTCCGCCGCTGTCCGGTTTTATCCGTCGACACACGCGATCTCGGGATGTGATCGCACTAACGCTCAATTGCGGGAAGGAATCTGATCATGAGCAAGCAAAAGCCACTCGTTGGAATTACCGGCGACTTTCGTCCGGAACGTTATAACGGCGCCGCACTGACCTGGTTCAACACGGGTTACTACGACAGCGTGACAGCCGCAGGTGGATTGCCACTGCTGATGGCCCCGCTGGAAAATGAAGATGACCTCGTTCGCATGATGGACAACGTGAGCGGTGTCGTCCTCTCCGGATGCACTCTGGATCTGGACCCCGCTCGCATGAAACTGCATCCGCACCCCTCCGTCAGAGTCATGCCCAAACGCCGCGAAGACTTTGACCGCCGTGTCGCAGAATTGGCCATTCAGCGACGGCTGCCAATTCTGGCAATCGGTTCCGGCATGCAACTGGTAAACGTTCTCTGCGGTGGCAACCTGTTTCAGAACATTCCTGAAGATGTGCCTCGCGCTCTGCATCATCGGGACCCGGTCGAACAGAACCTCCGCCATGTGCTCGAAATCGTCCCAGGTACCCGCCTTGATGCCATCTACGGCCCCGGAGAAGTTCGCGTCAACAGCGCTCACCACATGGCCGTCCGCGACCTCGCCGGACGATTCCGAGTCAGTGCAACCTGCCCCGACGGTGTGATTGAAGCCTACGAATCCATCGAAGACGATTGGTTCTGCATCGGTGTGCAGTGGCACCCCGAGAGCTCGACCGCCTCGGCACTCGACCTGCAGATCTTCGAAGCCTTCATCGATGCGGCCGCTCGAGAAGCCACTCCAGCCGATGTTCTGCCCATGTCTGATCTGATGCGAAAAGCGGCCTGATCACAGACTTCGTGACTCTTCCACTCCACAGCACATCGTTCGGCAACGATCGGTGTGCTGTTCTGCATTTCTGAACAGCTTAAACCAGTCTGGTTCCCCTGATCGTTGGCGATTTCGAATCCGACCTCGAGGCCGAGTTACAACGAAGCCAGAACGGGGGCGTTCTGAACAGTGCAGAGCGCAAAAAATTCCCCGCTAACTGCTCAGAGAACAGCCAGCGGGGAATCTCGGAGGGGATCGATCACATCAGCCTGCCGTCCGGAACCCGCGTGTCCTTCCACCTGGGAAGGCAAAACGCGAGCTTGTTGACAGCAGACAGTTCAGGTCATGTCAGGTCCGGAAGATCCACATACAGATCATCCAGAATGGCCAGTGCATCCTGAGATTTGCCCTTTGTGTCGACGGTCAGAATCGCTGCCGGATCGGCAAACGAATCCTTCAGCTTTGCAACCGTCGTCCCCTTTGGTTTGGAACTGCCGTCCCACTTCACAAGGTCTTCAGATTTGGTGATGAAGTACCACGTGACCTTCTTGTCGGCCGCAACCGACTTCAGCCACTTGACTTCCGTACCGTCCACCTGCCACCCCGTCAGAGCCCCTCGGTACTCGGAAAGCTTGAGCGAGGATTTGGCGGCAATCTGAGTGTCGTCTTTCGACAGAAATTTCTCGGCTTCAGCCAGCAGTGATGAGTCTTCGTGGTAGCGACCATCCAGTGTTCCCACCACGGTGCCCTTCGCCTTTGACGATTTGTCCCAGCGAGTGACCGAACCGTCAGCCGTAATGAAGTACCAGTTGCCTCCGTTGCCACGGAACCACTTTTCTCCAAGCCCACCCCAGTTGGTCGTGCTGGCCGCTGCGGGAGTCAGACCCAGTTCGCGATCCAGTTTCGCGGCCGCCGCTTTGGCCGCATCATCCGACAACGCCGCACTGGCTCGGGCTTTGGCAGAATGCAGCAATTCCGGCTTCAGGTAGAAGGAATCATCCAGAGCCGCCACGCGACTTCCATTTGACCCGGGCTTCCCATCCCAGCGGAATAATGACCCGTCCGGCGTCACGAAGTACCAGTCCTCGCCACGGCCCTTCAGCCACTTCTCACCCTTGCCGCCCCAGTTCTCATACATCGTCGCCAGGGCCGTCAGGCCCAGTGACTGATCCAGCTCATAAGCATCACGGGCATTCTGCTCGGTAGGAGCCAGCGTCTGATTGATCCCGGTCACTGCTCCGGACAATGATTTGCCCACTGTGATAATCGTGTTCGATGAAACGCCGGGCCAGCTTGCCGGAAATGACTTCGCTGGATCGCCGTCCTGAAACGCCAGTTTGCCATAGCCTTTCGGAGTGACTGAAATCTGGCCGACAACCACGCCGCCCACAGCGACGTCCACCTTCGAACCAGGAACACCATTCCAGACCTCAGCCTTGAATTCGCGTCTGGTCGTCGACGCTCCTGCCGGCGTGTACACCTCATAGGTCACACGCCCCTGCATGGTTCCCGTCCCATGCAGCTCGATCTTGCTGTGATCGCCATTGGTCGTGATGTTGCTGAGCACGGCCTGCTGTGCTGCGTAAGCACCACTCAAAGACTGACCCACCGCAACCGTCGTTCCGGACGCAATGGCCGGAAACGAGGCCGGAAACGCCGTGTAACCGACCTTGCTGCGATCGGAATATCGCCACGCGGCCGTCCCGATCGCATTGGTTCGAATCGTTCCGGCAGCAGCACCGCCGATCGTCACGGGGTAGTCTGTATTCGGCATCAGATTGTAAAGCTTCAGCTCAAATTCACGTCGCTGCTGAGCCCCCTCCTGCTCCACTTCATATTCAGACTCCAGGACCTGACCCTGTGCAGAAACGACTCGCACAGAAAGATTCGCCGCGATGCGATCGTCCTCGCCTTCCACTTTCAGCGAACCAGCAATCTGCTCCAGGCCCCCCGAGATAGCCCGGACCAGCTTCACATTTGTACCCGCTGCCACGCCAGGCCAGTTGGACGGAAATGGATCCTCAGACACTTTCGTAGGATCATCCTCATCTTCGAATTCCAGTTCGCCAAGGCGGGTGGAATTCACCACCAGCGTTCCCACATTCACGCCCGCAACAATCACTTCATAGCTGCCGGGAGTGGCGTTGAACGCTTTGACTTCAAACTTGCGAATCGCACCGTCTACTTCGTACTCTGCTTCCCCGAATGTCGTCCCGGCCCCCTCAAGCACCGTCTCCAGTTTGTTTGTTCCAGACAACAGAACCCGATGCTCCTGCAATTCGACCTGACACAGCCCCCTTGCAGAAAAACCACGCTGACTTCGACGACGATTTCCGCTGTTCCACAACATATTGCACGACCTCTTCTCAAGAAATCACCAAAAACGTCCCCACCAGCACCCGGTTCAGTTCAGTCTGGACTGACGCCTGAAGGTCTCTTCCGCGATCACCGCCAACGACCAGTTGTTGCCCAGGCAGAATGGGAGGTTCCGCGCCTTTCGGAATTCAACCTTCATCCGTCGCATTCCGAACGGCAAGGACCGCTGCAGTCCCCAACACAACACCGTCTTCAACTCGCTCTCATTCTTTCCACACCACACGCTTCAGCGATTCCTGTGCCGAACTCCACAAGTCAGCCCAAAGAGCATGTATCGAGGATCAATAGACCGCAGCCAATCCCGCGAAAGATCCGGAAACCACGTTTGATTGCCACCAATGCCAGGGGGTTCACAACTCGTGGGCGGACGAACCTTTACAAATCGCCGATGGTCTGAAAATCCGTTGCCAGTGACTCGGTTCCGTTGGCGGAAAGTGTCAGAGAATTCTGCGACACACAATCCCGCCTTTGCTATCCTTGCCCGCACAACATGCATATCCGGGTTTTTTCCCCCGGTTTTCCCCGATCTGATGAAATCCCACATCACAGAGTTTCATGTATGCGGACATGTTGCAGAATCAACGCAACATGTCGCCTTCCGGCAGCATCTCCCCTCGCTTCACTCTCTCGAAGCTGAGTCGCGTCTTTCTGGCTGCAATGATTCCCGCCTGCACGTTGATCGTCCCGCCAGCCTCGTATCGCCCCAGTCTCGGCCTGATCAGAATCGGCCGTCGCCAGTTGGTCTGAGGTTCGTCACATCCCCGCTGCAGCACGCCGCGTTTGGCATGGTGAAAAGCTGTTCGGACTGCAAATCGTCGCGTCCCCCCGCGACGAGACGCTCCACCGTTTTTGCCTGCTGCGGCAGAAAATACGACGTCCGGCGAAGTCAGCAATCTATGCTTCGGACGGCTCTTCCCGGCAATACTTCGCCAGCCCACATTACGCGTCCATCAGCCATTGCAGGGACGCTGCCGCAACACGCCATGGCAGGGCCTGTCTTCACTGGGCACGACTGAAACCCCATGGCAACGACGTCGCCCCCGCATTCACCCCTCAATAACGCATTCAGACAACGGAATGCACAGGCCCGTTGCATTCTGTCAACAAATCTTTACAGGCCACGTACATCATCAGGGGGTTGCGCTGGTACTTCAATCACATGCGGAGGCAGTGGTGATTCGGCACGGACGGACTGCCCACCTCGCTGCAGCGGCCGCCCATTGATCAGAATGTACCCCTGAGTCCGAAAGACGGGGCTACGGTCAAATCCCGAATCCACGCCGGATTCCTGTCGATTCGGTTTCCCCTGCCACCACCGCAGGATCCAGTACCGAATCAGAAACAGGGCAACGACCAGCAGCACTGCAGCAGCAAGGAATACCGCGAACGCCGCAGCGAGGATCAGAACAGCAAGGAACAAGAGCCCCAGCACGATCCGCATGAACCAACCCGGCCGCGCCAAACCAGCCGTCCGCGACCACTGCACACGGGCACTGCCACCATCACCCTGCGTCCATGTGGACTGCGTTTGTGTTGCCGGGAGATGTTCCACTGAAATGACCTTCCATTTCCACCAGATCGGGATCTACACGCCCACCTGCAGAAATTCTACCCCCGCTGCCACGGCCTCGCCATCAGGAATCTACCTCGATCTGACGTTATTCCTCGACAGCGTCACCAGCGCGACAAATTCATCAGCCAGCCGTCAGGCGTCCGGAATGAGGACAATTTTGCCCATCAGTTCTGCAGAACCGTCGATAGTCCCGCTTTCCTGAATTCGATGAGCTTCAGCGGTCCGCGACAGTGACAGACACCTGCCAATCAGAGGCTTCCAGGCACCGGTCTTCAGTTGCTGGTTCAGTGACTCAGCCGCCGCCCGCTGCTCTTCCGCCGACGCATTGAACATGGCAAATCCCAGAGCCCTCAGGTCCCTGGTATAAAAGGGGCCCATCGGAAACTCGGGTCGCGCATCACGACCGGCCATCAGGATCAATCGACCTCGTTTTGCCATCAGCGCTATACAGCGGTCAAGGCTGGGCGTCCGCAGCGTTTCAAACCACAGGTTGATACTGCCAGTCGTACTGAGGATTTCCTGAAACCGCTGATCAATGTCATCTGTTCTGTACTGGATAACCGCGGTCGCCCCAAGTTGTCGGCAGATTTCCGCTTTGGCCGGTGACCCCACGGTGGTGATGACGGTGGCACCGGCCGCCACGGCCAACTGCAGCACCGCTGATCCCACTCCACCCGTGCCACCATTCACAAACACCACCTCGCCCGATGCCAATCCCCCATGCAGAAACAGGCCCAGATGTGCCGTCAATCCGACCATCGCGCCGGCTGCTGCCGTCTGGAAGTCCACGCCGTCCGGAATGGCATACAACCACTGCTCCGCCACTGCACAGTATTCAGCACACGTCCCCTGCAAGCCAAACAATCCCTGATTGCTGCACCAGACACGATCGCCCGGCCGGAATTGAACACAGCCCGGACCAGTGGACTCCACAATGCCCGCCAGATCACTGCCCGGAATCTGCTTCGCTGCCAGCGAGGCCCTCACTTTTCCCGAGCGAATGTAGGTATCGATCGGGTTGACACTCGCCGCCATGACTTTAACAAGCACTTCCCCACGCCCCGGAATCGGCAACGGTACGTCACCGTATTCGATCACTTCCGGAGCCCCGCAGTGTGTGAAGTAAGCCGCTTTCATGGAAATCCAGTCTACTACTGAGTCGCCGTGTGGGAATCAGCCCAGCACCGGAAATCATCGATCCACGTTGTCCCGGCTCTAACGCATAAACGCCACATAGTAAAACAGCAGGCCCGTGATCGACGTCAGCGTGATATCCAGAGTGGACGCCCAGCCCAGTGTGGCATGCAGTCGACTGTGCGCCCCGGGCCGCGGGTTTTTTCCAAATCGGCGAAGCGCCAGAGTGATGGTGATGATCCACAGCACTGGAGTGGTGACGGCGAACAGCAAATGCACCAGTAACCACGGACGAACACCGGAAATCTTCGCAGCCAGCTGCACTTCATCCAGCGGCTGCCGTGCCACAATATTCTCCCAGCCCCCGTGTACCAGCTGCACGTCCACTTCAAAGGCCGTCACAGCCACCAGCAGAATCAGCCCCAACGCAATCTGCAGACGCTTATGCCCGAGATAGTTTCGACGAACCTTCACCAGCCACAGACTGTACAGCAGCAGCGGAACGACAAGTGCCAGCGCACAGACAACAAAGTCCAGCATAAATGTCGTTTGGTAACCCAGAAAGCCGGATTGAAACATTGTGCCGCTACTTTTCTGTGTCCGTCTCAGGAAAAAACCGGGCCCGAAACGGCGTCCCGGGCCCATGAGTTTAACCGTTACTTCAGCAACGCTTTAACCGCGCTTTGAATGCCCTCAGAATCCACACCCTGATGGCCCATCTGCTGCCACAGCCCGCCTGATCCCTCGCGATGCGTCCCGATGTTGTTGTATTTCCCCCGGAAGCCACGCTTCAGCAATTCCGTGCCGAATCTCGACCCCAGCCCGGTCGTGACATTGAACGATTCGGCAACCAGCACCATCGGCGCGGCGGCCAGTTTCGCCATCATGGCTTCGTCGTAAACATTCAGCGTGGACTTGTTGATCAACCCAACGTGAATCCCCTGCGCCTTCAACCTGATCACAGCGTCAACAGCGCGGTAGACCGTTTCTCCGAAGGACACGATGTAACCGTCCGTGCCTTCCCGAACCACATCATCCCGTCCCGGCACAAACACGTAATCCTCACCAAACAGTCGGCGACCATCGTCCGTCAGCAAGTCCGGCACGCCGGACCGAGTGGAAAACAGGAATCGCAGTCCCGGATGGCCGAAAATCGTCTTGAGACAGGCTTTAAACTGATGCTGGTCGGCAGGGAAGTACAGACGAGTTGTGTCACGCCCTTCGTCCGGCAACCCGTTGGCCGCGTACATGTTGTTCAGCCCGAAGTGGCAGGTGTTGTCTGCCATGTCATCACAGCCGGCATGAGAAAAATGGGCCAGGACATTGGCCTGATTCAGACGCGCCATGGTGATTTCGGAAACCACCATTTCCAGAAACGCGGAGAACGTGGCGAAGATGCCCTGACGACCAGTTTCGTAGCCAAACCCTGCCGCCGCGGAGTAATTGCCGCGTTCCATGATGCCGCCCCGGATGAACACTTCCGGATGCGCAGCACGCACATGATTCAAACCACACGAACCCTCAAGGTCACTGTCAAATACACGCACCGACGCAATCCGCTCGGCTTCGGACATCCCATCCAGGATCTCATTCACAATCTTGCCGAACAAGTCGCGGTTGCGGCCTACACTCTTCGCATCAGATCCCTCAAACGTCGGACCAGCAGGCCCCTTCTTCACGGAATCCAGATACTGCACCGCTGCGGTGCAACCACGCGCCGTCAGGTACTCTTTCGCAACCGCCACCTTGATCACATCATGACCGTGCGCGCTGCCTTCCAGACCCTTCACACCGACGCACATTTTGCGGCGATTGATCAGAGCGATCGGGCCTGAGGAGGTCACCGCGGCACACATCCGGGCATACAGTGATTCGATATCTTCGCCGTCGCCAATATTCACCTGCAGGCCGTGACCTTCCAGGGTCTTTGAGACACAGTAGCCCGGCAGATAGTCTGAGGGATGTCCGGCAATCGTCACGTCGTTGTCATCAATCAGCAGCTTCACGTTCAGATTTTGCGCAACCGCCAGTCGAGCAGCCTCGGCGTCATTGCCTTCCATCTGCGATCCGTCAGAACCCAGCATGAAGACGACTTTACCCGGGTTGGCAATCGCGACGCCGTTGACAAATGGCCACATGTGGCCCAGGCGACCGGACGAGAATTTCACTCCCGGCGTGAAGCCCCGCTCGGGATGCCCCGGAAGATGCGACAGATACTCACGATAGTGGTACAGCTTTTCAATCGGCAACTCGCCTTCCAGCACTGCCATCAGGTACTGAGTCGCCACGCGGTGACCGGCTTCGTCAAAAAACACCGGCAGGACGTCCGGCGTGCCACCAGCGGCGGCATGCTTCATGAACCCATGCATAATGCAGACTTCCGGAACCGTATCAAACGGCCCCCCGGTGTGCCCACCCAGTCCTTTGGCGTCTGCAATCGCTGTGAAGAAAATGATGGCGTCCCGGCAGAGCTGAATGTTGTTCTGCAGTGTCTGTTTCTGTTCGGCCGTCAGTTCCGGATTTCGCGGATCAAGAGAAATCGCCTTGTACTGATGCAGCGGAATGGGAAAGTCAGCAGAAACAGACATCGTCTTCTCCGTATCCAGGTTCGCACCTTTCAGGCTGCACCCGGGGTCCTGTTGATAAAGGAAACTTCACACCAGCCGACAGCCACCACTGGCTGTGCATCCCCCCGTTATGGGCGTAATCCGGCTGCAGAATCTCTCACCGTATCGTTGAAGTATGAACTCAGCCCGTTGAATTGCAATTCCAGGCCGGTTTCCTTCAACTCAGACCGCTGAATTCCCAAAGGTCTGAATGCAGAACTGGCATGATCCATCCCCTGAACAACTCGACACAGAACACGGCCAGCCGCACACTCCCGAGCCGCCCGAGTGTCCCCACACAGCCTACCTGCGAACCCTGAATGACACTCAACCGGCATTCGTCAATGCTTCGCCGGTCCCCACCGACACCGCGTGTCGCCAAACATCGCGAAAACCACCTTTTCTCCCGACTGACATGCAAAAACCTGCAGCAGTTGTTCTAATTCTCTGCCTGTTTCGTTTCCCGCTGCTCGCGGCCGCTCCCACGTTCTGCGTCAACTGACGACCGTGAACGCAGCTGTCCCGCCGTTCCTGAAAGGAGATCCCACCCGTGATCTGTCGTTCCCTGCTGGCCGTCGCTCTGCTGCTGACCGCCAACACAGCTCAGGCTGCCCTGAAGCTGCCGAATATCTTCAGTGACCACATGGTCGTCCAACAGAAAATGCCCATTCGCGTCTGGGGCTGGACCAACCCCGGCCAGGATGTCACCGTGGAAATGGGTGGCAAGTCCGTGTCCGGAAAGGCCAATGCCGAAGGACGTTTCGATGTGTCCCTGCCGGAACTCCCTGCCGGCGGTCCCCACGTCCTGACCATCCGCGCTGACGAAACCCGCTCCCTCCAGGATGTTCTGGTCGGCGAAGTCTGGATCTGTTCCGGTCAGTCCAACATGCAGTGGTCGGTCAATGCGTCCAACGATCCCGATCTCGAAAAGCTGGCGGCTAAGTTCCCCAACATCCGCATGATCAACTTTCCGCAGGTGGGAACCCAGGAACCCATTCTCACGCACGATCGCTCATGGATGGTCTGCACCCCCGAAAACGTGGGCGGATTCTCGGCCGTGGGCTATTTCTTCGCCCGACAACTGCACCAGACCATCGACGTCCCAATCGGCATGATCAACAACGCCTGGGGCGGATCAGCCTGCGAAGCCTGGGTCAACCGTGATGTGCTGGCTGCAAACGAAAACTTCAAGCCCCTGCTGGAACGCTGGCAGGCCATGGAGAATCAGTTTGCTGAACTGTCCGCCGGAAAGGATCTGTCCGAAGATCAGAAGAAAACCCTGGAAGGTCTGAAGCGACAGATGTCCGGTAATGCTCGCCCGGCAAACATCTACAACGGCGTCCTCAAATCACACCTCGGCTACACCATCCGAGGAGCCATCTGGTATCAGGGCGAAAGCAATGCCAGCCGCGCTTATCAGTACCGCGAACTGTTCCCCACCATGATCTCCAACTGGCGCAAGGAATGGGGTCAGGGCGACTTCCCGTTCTACTGGGTCCAGCTGGCCGATTTCAAGGCCGAACAGGCAGAACCGGTCGAAAGCGACTGGGCCGAACTGCGCGAAGCACAAACCATGACCATGTCCACGCTCTCTCACACCGGTGAAGCCGTCATCATCGACATCGGTGAAGGCAAGGACATTCACCCGAAGAACAAGGTCGATGTCGGCCGACGACTGGCACGCTGGGCGCTGGCGAATGAGTACGGTGTTCAGGTTCCCTTCCATAGCCCACAGTACAAGTCCATGGAAAAGCAGGGCGAAAAAATCGTCCTGTCCTTCAATCACACCGACGGCGGCTGGCGTCCCTTCGATGTCGGTAACCCCGTGGGCTTTGCCATCGCTGGCGAAGACCGTAAGTTCGTCTGGGCCGATGCCCGCATCCTGCAGGATGGCCGCGTGGAAGTTTCCAGCCCGAAGGTCACCAATCCCGTCGCTGTTCGCTATGCCTGGGCCGACAACCCCGTCTGCAACATGTTCAGCGGTGCCGGATTGCCGCTGACACCCTTCCGCACCGACGACTGGCCAGGCGTGACCGCCAACAACAAGTGAGTGCCCGACACAGGCTGCGAAGGGTTTGTTCTCCTGCTGAACAGTCCCGCCCCGCAGACCAACTCAGGCTCTGAATTCGCAAAAGCCCGGCCCTGGTCTTCCAGCCGCCGGGCTTTCTGCTGCGCTCCTCCTGAGTGTCGCCACACACATCAAACCTGATCGCAGAGTTCGCCAAGGCACAGCATTCCGCCACACAAGTTCGCCACAGCACTGGATTCCGCTGCCGGACATTCCCGGAGTCCTCCTGCTCGGACTGCCCGCCAGCAGACTCGCGTTGCAGCCTGTTTTCCAGTACCCTGCTTCTAGGATTCAGAAAGTCACAGTGGTCCGTTTGTTCTTCTGAAAGTGTGTGAAACCAACCATGGAGACGGCTCAGCTTCGCGTGGCATTTGTAGGCACCGGTCAGATGGCAACCGCACTGGCCGCAGGCTTCACTCGCTCACTGCTCCGACCTGATCAGATTGCCGGCTGCGATCCCTCCGAAACAGCCCGAGCCGGTTTTCAGCAGGCCGCAGGTGCCGGCTGCCAGGTCGCGGCCTCGATGGCCGCAGTTGTGCCGCAGGCCTCCGTCGTGATCCTCGCCGTCAAGCCCCAGATGATGGCTGATGTCCTGCGGGAACTGGCCCCGCTGCTGTCCCACGCGCCCCTCGTGATTTCCGTCGCCGCTGGCATCACTCTGTCGCGCCTCGAAGCCGGACTCGGCACCGATACGCGACTGGCCCGCGTCATGCCCAACACACCATGCCTGATCGGTCGAGGTGCCAGTGGTGTCGCTATGAAATCCTCAAATCCACACGACCAGAAACTGGTCACCTCACTACTGGCTACCGTGGGACTTGTCGAATCCGTCAGCGAACCGCTGCTGGATGCGGTCACCGGGCTATCCGGCAGCGGACCCGCTTATGTGTTTCAGATCATCGAAGCGCTCAGCGATGGCGGGGTGAAAATGGGCTTACCCCGTCCCGTCGCCACTCGCCTTGCCGCACAAACCCTGCTGGGCGCTGCTGAAATGGTGCTGACCGGAAGCCAGCACCCCGCAGCATTGAAGGATGCTGTGACCAGCCCCGGTGGAACAACCATCGCCGGGCTGCACGCGATGGAATCCGGCGCTGTCCGTGCTGCACTGATCAATGCGGTCGAAGCCGCTACGACACGGTCCCGGCAACTGGGTGCCACCTGACGTTTCACGGGACCATCCAAAGGTACTGCCCTGGGCCCGGATTCGACAGGTCCGCGACGGCACAGCGCAACCGTTGTGATGCATGTCCGGCCATCGTCAAACGTCTGAACCAGCTGACAGCCCGCTCCCTCATGCTCTTCCGCTGCGCAGATTCATGCGCTCCGCGAGCCCGTCACGGTCACAGGCAAGCGCAGGCAGGCAAAGGCCAGAGCCAGCCAGCCGGCCAGTTGCAGAGTCCCCCCGATGGGCGCGATCGCGCCCCACGGAATCCCGGCCCAGCGCGGCCCGGCAATCACCAGCAGATAGAGCGCCCCGGAAAAGCAGAGGATGCCGCCAAGAAAACACCACGCTGCGACACTCAGCACCCGCGACGGCCGGTGCAGCATCAACAGCCCGCACGCCAGCAGAGCCGCGGTGTGGGTGAGCTGATAATCCACGGCCGTTTCAAAATCACGAAAGTACTTGAAACTTGCCGGGACTGAAAATCCCGCCACGGTCTTTGGTGCCATGTCGGCGTATTTGTTTTCGAGGAACTTTGTGTCATTCAGCCCATGGGCACCAAAGGCCCCCAGCAGCACCGCCACAAATCCGGAAACAGCCGCAAGACTCAGACACACGCGAGCATTCATGGAACAGGGCCCCAAACAGCAGCAAAGACGGAGACTTCGCAAACACCAACAGCCAGCGACAAGTCTCTCGCCCACAACTGACACCTCGATTCTATGCCCCTCGACCAACCCAGGGAACAGCTCCAATCACTGAAACCCACAATTCAGCAATCCCCTTCTCACTTCTCACTTCTCACTTCTCACTGAAAACTGCTCCCCCAGCCGAAAACCCATGCCAACGATTAGTTCGTGGCCGAGTTCAACTGACCTACCTGCGTTCCCCGATCGTCGACCTCTGCTGTTGTTTCACGGAAATTGGCATTCTCAGGGGCCTCAGCGGATTGAATTCCTGCCTGGCGGGCTCACAATCCCTCGGAAGAATCGGCGAGATTGATTCCCAGCAGGATCCCGTCGATCCATTTCCGCCATCCAACGAATACCCGGTCACCATGTCGATATGTTCGCCATTGCCGGCTGGCCGTATCGACGGAACAGGCACTGATCCGGAATCACCGTTGATGCCGCTTCCGCCCGCACAGTGAACAGAACAGGATAGTTGCATGACCTATGCGATTGAGTGCCGTGGGCTGACCCGCACATGGCCCGGCAATCCCCCGGTAGAAGCGGTTCGCGGCATCGATCTGGTGGTGGAGCAGGGCACCTGCTTCGGCGTACTGGGCCCCAATGGTGCCGGTAAAACAACCACAATCGAAATCTGTGAAGGCTTGCTCGCTGCCACCAGTGGTGAGGCCCGGATTCTGGGGCTGAGCTGGAATTCCGACGCCGATCGCATTCGCCAGCAGATCGGTATTTCGCTGCAGGAAACACGGCTCTCCGAAAAACTGACCGTGCTTGAAACACTCACGCTGTTTCGCAGCTTCTACCACGCCGGACTTGACCCATGGCAGGCCATTGACAAAGTGTCCCTGCGTGAAAAGGCTCACGCCCGCATCAAGACACTGTCCGGTGGCCAGAAACAACGAGTGGCAGTCGCCACAGCATTGGTCGGCAACCCCAGACTCCTGTTTCTGGACGAACCCACCACCGGCCTGGATCCGCAGTCACGCCGTGACCTGTGGCGCATCATTACCGAATTCCGTCAGGCCGGCGGCACCGTCCTGCTCACTACCCACTACATGGACGAAGCCGAACGTCTGTGTGATCGTGTGGCGATTTTCGACCGCGGCCAAATCCTCGCAATCGATACCCCCAAACGATTGATCGCCGCTCTGGGCGCCGAACACGTGATTGTCTTCGCCGTCAGCGGTGATCAGAACCTTCCGGAAGATTTTGGCAGTGGATTGCCTGGAGTCATTGGTGTCCGCAGAGAAAGCGAGCACCGTTGCCTGTCGGTCCGCGAACCACACGTGGCCATCCCGGCACTCCTGTCCCTGATTACACAGCAGGGCCTGCAGCTGACGTCCCTGACAACCCGCCAGGCAACTCTGGAAGACGTCTTTGTGCACTATGCCGGACGAGGCCTGAACGACGGCGAAGGAGGTGTTCGATGAAATCCGCATTCCTGATGCATCCACTCGTGCAGCTGTTCATCACACGGTTCCGCGAATTCATCCGCACCCCGGAAGCCGTTTTCTGGTCCTACGTGTTTCCATTGGTAATGATGCTGGCCCTCGGCCTGGCCTTTCGCAGTGAACCCGTGCGTTCCGTGGCTGTCACCATTCAGGAAGGCCCCGGAGCGGACGCCGCCGAAGCCGCTCTGGGCAAAGATCCGGCCTTTCGGATTTCCAGAGGAACAGAAGCGGAGTGCCGTCGCCTGATGCGTTCGGGAAAGACCGAATTAATCGTCACGGCCCTGCAGAACGAAGGGCGAACCGAATGGCAATTTGCCTGGGACCCCACGCGGCCGGGGAGTATCAGCGCCCGCGATCTCGTGAATGATGCCCTGCAGAAAGCCGCCGGACGCCAGGACCCCGTGACCACTACCGACGTGACACTCATCGAACCAGGCAGCCGCTACATCGACTTTCTGGTTCCCGGCCTGATCGGCATGGGCCTGCTGGGAGGAGGCATCTGGGGCGTCGGCTATGCCATCGTGGACATGCGCATTCGACAGGTTCTCAAACGCTTCCTCGGAACGCCAATGAAGAAGCCGCATTTCGTCGCCGCGATGATGGCCAGTCGCATGGTCTTCATGATTCCCGAGATCATTGTGATTCTGATTCTGGCACGACTGATGTTCGGCGTCACTAGTCATGGTGGCTACCCGGCGATTGCCGTCATCGTGATCCTCGGGGCGCTTGAGTTCGCTGCCATCGGACTGCTGATCGCCAGTCGAGCCCGGACGCTGGAAGCCGTCGCCGGGTTGATGAATCTTGCCATGGTCCCTATGTGGATCGGCTCCGGCATCTTCTTTTCCTCCGAACGCTTTCCGGCACTGGTGCAGCCACTCATCCGCATTCTGCCACTGACTCCCGTCATTTCCTCGCTGCGGCAGGTGATGCAGGAAGGCGTCAGCCTGATGCAACTCGGTCCGGAATTGGGACTGATGGGACTGTGGGCCGTCGGAACATTTGTCGTCGCACTGCGAATTTTTCGCTGGGATTGAGTCTGGTGGATGGCGGGTCGCTTTGAAGCCCCGGTGATGTCAGGCATCGACAGACTCACGACATCAGCCGGCTGCACACCATTCAATCCCGTGTGACGGCATCATTTGCTGCACCGCATGTTGACAAAACGCCTCAAGCCGTGCATTTCGGAAACAGCCGCCGAATTCCGCGCGGCTCCTGTCGAAAAACCGTCGAATTCTCGCGGAACACAATATTACACCCTGTAATATATAACCCACCACATCAGGGGTGATGTGAAAGACCGCACCAACAACAGAATCCGCCTGTCTTCACCCGTCGTTTCCTGATTTGCCGGCATTCGTTAGACTTACGTCAAACGAGTGGCGGCACACAGAACACGGACAGACCAGCTTCTGTAAAACCACTTCGCACGCAGTGACTGGCTAAGGCGTCTGCCTCCGCAATGATAACGTGATACTCACGACAACATGACACTGCGGTGTGATGCTGCTGTACCAACCCGGTGCGACCACAACATCCGGCCAACTCAGACGGTTCGTTTGCAATCTCAACAGAGTCAGGACTAGACCATGGCACCTAAAACACCCAAAAAAGTTCCCGCAACCAAGGCTCAGGACGAACATCAGGTCCTGCTCGAAAACACAGTCGGTCAGATTGAAAAGATGTTCGGCAAGGGTTCCATCATGAAGCTCGACTCCGCCGAGCAGATTGGTGGATTCCCCGGGATTTCATCCGGTGCCTTGTCGCTGGACCTGGCACTGGGCGGACGTGGATTCCCCCGCGGGCGAATCATTGAGCTGTTTGGACCGGAATCCAGCGGAAAAACAACGCTGGCGCTGCACGCCATCGCCAGCGCTCAGAAAGAAGGCGGCATCGCGGCCTTCATTGATGCCGAACATGCGCTCGATCCACAATGGGCCCGTCGGCTGGGCGTCAATCTGGACGAACTGCTGGTCAGTCAGCCGTCTTACGGCGAAGAAGGGCTGCAGATCGCCGAAATGCTGGTGAAGTCGAATTCCGTCGACATCATCGTCGTGGACTCGGTCGCTGCTCTCGTTCCCAAAGCCGAACTTGACGGCGAAATCGGGGATTCCCATGTGGGTCTGCAGGCCCGCATGATGAGCCAGGCCATGCGAAAGCTCACTGGAGTCATCGCGCGTGCCCGGGCCACCGTGATCTTCATCAACCAGATTCGCGAGAAGATCGGGGTCATGTTCGGCAGCCCGGAAACAACACCCGGCGGACGCGCCCTGAAATTCTACAGTTCCTGCCGACTGGATGTTCGCCGTATCAACCAGTTGAAAGAAGGGGAAACGACCATCGGGATGCGCATGCGTGTCAAGATTGTCAAAAACAAAGTGGCACCGCCGTTCCGCAATGCAGAATTAGACATGTACAGCACCTGCGGTATCAGCTACGAAGCCGACCTGCTGGATCTGGCCGCTGAAAACAAGATCGTGGATCGCAGCGGAAGCTGGTTCAACTTCGGTACCCACAAGCTGGGACAGGGGCGCGATCGTGCCCGCGTGTTCCTTGAAGAAAACCCGGCCGTGGCAGCAGAGATCCGGCAGCGTATTCTGTCTCTGAAAAACCTCACCGCCCCAGGTGCTGATGTGGCCGAATCCGCAGCACCGGCCGACGACGCTGAGTGATCCTGCCGGCCGCCACGGAACCAGACGGACGCACGAAAGGGCGCGTTGCCAACTCAGGCAACGCGCCCTCTTTTTTGTCCTCCCACCGCACCCGAACTCCCGGATAGCGAACCGATGCCAAACCGACAAATAGTCGCGTTTCGCTCCGACGAAACGTGCGCCCTGGATTCTCACTGGCAAATCCAGTGAACCGCCCTCCGCAATCGAGCAAAAAACGCCCCGGAACTTCCATATTGCCATCATCTCGTCACCTCACTCGAAACCTGAACACCATCCCCGCAGGCTCTCTCTCATGGGCGCGACAGACTTGCCCACGGTGATTTCGCTTGTCATGCTCTTCACCCGCGTCTGTGCCCTTCAAATTTGTTGATCAGCCGTGGTGCAGGTCCATTCCGAACGGCGGTCACCTGACGTCCGCCCCGGCCGAACCAGCGTCACTGCGGCCACATGACACATCCCGGTTCCCTGCCAGTAGCCAGAGCCAGCACAGGCTGTCAGGCCCAGGTCATGGACCGGGACTCTGCGACCGACTTGTGGACTCAGACCTCGTCGGTATAAACAACTCGGTAACCTGCCTGCCCAACTCATCCTGACTTGCAAATCTCTTCACCTGACTGCCGAGTTTCCGCCAATGCCTGACCTGATTGAGTCTATCCAGCCGAAGCTCCCTGTCCGCCGGGACGTGGGTATCGGATGCATCGGAGCTGGTTTCATCATGGCCGATTGTCATCTTGTGGCCTATCGGGAGCACAATCTGCGTCCCGTCGCCATCACCTCCCGGACGTGGACCACAGCCGAGCAGGTGGCAAAGCGGCATGCTATTCCGCGAGTCCTGAAGACCGTGGAAGAAGTGGTGGCAGACCCGGAGGTGGAAGTTCTGGACATCGCCGTACCACCGGACTGCCAGGCCGACGTGATTCAGCGTGTGCTGGCGGTGAAGAGTCGCTTGCGAGCGATTCTGGCTCAGAAACCACTGGGGCGCAATTACGCAGAGGCACTCAGGCTGGTTCAGCTTTGTGAAGACCGGGGCATAGTCCTGGCCGTCAACCAGAACATGCGGTTTGACCAATCCGTCCGTGCCTGCAGAACACTGCTTGATCAGCGACAACTTGGCGAACCAGTACTGGCCACCATCGAGATGCGGGCGATTCCGCACTGGATGCCGTGGCAGCAGCGTCAGGGCTGGGTAACGCTGCGCATCATGAGCATTCATCACCTGGATACGTTGCGATACTGGCTGGGTGAACCGGAACGCGTGTATGCCAGTATTCGCCCCGATCCGAGAACCATGCGACAGTTTCCGCATGAGGACGGGATTGCCCTGTACATCCTCGAATTTCCGGGTGGTGTTCGGGCATCGTCCTGGGATGATGTCTGGACCGGGCCGTCGCGAGAGGGCAGTGCGGAAGATCACGGCATTACCTGGCGTCTGGAGGGCACGGAAGGGCTGGCCATCGGCACGATCGGCTGGCCCGGATATCCTGCGCGAGTCCCCAGTACACTGAAGTATTCGACAATAAACGACCGGGGCATCTGGCATTGCCCGACATGGGACTCAGTCTGGTTTCCGGACGCCTTTATCGGCCCGATGGCCGAGCTGCTGTGTGCGCTCGAAGAGCACCGTGAACCGTCGATTTCCGGCCGCAGCAATCTTCCGACGATGGCACTGGTTGATGCCTGCTACCTGTCAGCGCGTGAGCACAGGGCCATTAGTCCGGCCGAAGCCGCGGAACGATCCCGGCAGGACTGAAACAACCATAACCCCCAAAACCGGGCCCGCTCTTCTCGCGGGCACCGACCGGAATTGGCGCCTCCATTCCCAGCCGTTAAACTTCCCGACTCCTGTCCATTTTCTGTGTCTCGTTTTTGTGAGTAGCGCGGTCCATGATCAAGATCGGAATTAACGGTTTCGGACGTATCGGAAGAATGGTCTTCCGTGCAGCGGTTCAGAACTTCTCCAAAGATGTCGAAATCGTCGGCATCAATGACCTTCTCGAACCGGACTACCTGGCCTACATGCTGAAGTTTGACTCAGTTCACGGTCGCTTCAAAGGCGATGTGTCGACTGAGGGCAATTCGCTGATCGTCAATGGGAAAAAGATTCGTCTGACGGCTGTGAAGGACCCTTCCACACTGAAGTGGGACGAAGTCGGCGCAGATGTGGTTGTTGAATCAACCGGACTGTTCCTCGACCACGCGACTGCTGAAGCTCACCTGAAGGCCGGTGCGAAAAAGGTCATCATGTCCGCACCGTCCAAAGACGAGACTCCGATGTTCGTCTACGGTGTCAACCACACCAGCTACGCTGGTCAGACCATCATCTCCAACGCCTCCTGCACCACCAACTGCCTCGCTCCGCTGGCCAAGGTTGTCAACGACACCTTTGGCATCAAGCGTGGTTTGATGACCACCGTGCACGCCGCCACTGCAACTCAGAAAACGGTTGACGGCCCAAGTGCTAAGGACTGGCGTGGTGGACGTGGAATTCTGGAAAACATCATTCCGTCTTCCACAGGTGCCGCCAAGGCCGTTGGAAAAGTCATCCCCGAGCTGAACAAGAAGCTCACCGGCATGGCGTTTCGCGTTCCCACGTCCGATGTGTCCGTTGTGGACCTGACCTGCGAACTGAACAAGCCAGCCACCTACGAAGAAATCTGTGCCGCCATGAAGGCTGCATCAGAAGGCTCGCTGAAGGGCGTTCTGGCCTACACCAACGACAAGGTGGTCTCCACCGACTTCGTCGGCGAAAGCAACACCTGCGTGTTTGATGCAGAAGCCGGCATCGCTCTCGACAGCACCTTTGTCAAACTGGTCGCCTGGTACGACAACGAGTGGGGCTATTCCAACAAGGTTCTGGAAATGGCCCGCGTCATTGCAAAGTGAGGCGGTCTGATCCCTATCGCGTTTCGCGAAAACAAAAGCCCGGCCTGCAAAGGTCGGGCTTTTTCTTTCCTGGCGGTGAATTGGTGAATTGGGGCCATCCATCTGTCGGGCGGTCCCGCAAGTTCCCTGGCAATTTGGTGTTGCGCATGGGCTATTGATGCTTCACACACGGATTGCGGGCTCTCCGCTGATACTCCGCTGAAGCTCCACCAACACACCCCGCCAGGATGTCCGGGCCATGTCGTCGCGCCCGCCTGATACTGCCATGGATCGTGGACAAGAGCAGCAAACCGAAGGCACTGCAACTGCCGGAAAACCAGTACCGGGACTTACCGTGGGAGTAAAATGACAGACGGCTGGCCCCGGTTTCCGCCCCGGTTTCCGCCCCGGTTTTCCGCCCCGGTTTTCCGCCCCGGTTTTCGACGGCTCGCAAGGCAGAGCGACCTTTTGGCATCGGAGACTCACAAAATGATCCACGGATGAGCCGAACCGTCCAACATGGGCGAAACGACACCAGACGCTTCACCGGATTGGTTCAAGTCGAAGCATGAAAAGTCTTGCTCCACAGATACCCAGAGGGTAGCATAGAAGTTTGATCGGCAGTCCACACGGGTCTGTATCCGTTGCTTTTCGCGTGGTTTTGCTGACCGAGGGGTCTGAAATGAATCTCACACTGACACTTCAACCCCATCAGGCTGCTGAGCTTAAGCGACGTGCGTCGCTGGCCGGCACCGATATCCACACCCTGCTCATGCAGATGGTCTTTGATGCCGATTCGGCGGACGAACCGTCAGGTGGTGATCTTCCGTACGAACGCTGGAGACAGCAGTTCCAGCAGTGGGTGCGTACTCATGAAACCCGCAACCCCGACGTCGATGACAGTCGCGAGAGCATGTACGACTGATGCGTATCCTTGTCGACACCAACGTTTTGCTGAGATCTGCTGAGCCGGGTCACGCCCACTTTCAGTTTAGTGTTGAGGCGATCGATCTGCTCCGAAGTCACGGACACGACTTGGTGCTGGTGCCACAAATCCTTTACGAGTATTGGTCGGTAGCCACTCGTCCGTTGGCCAATAATGGATTCGGGTTGAGTCCAGCTGAGGCTAAAGTGGAACTGACGATGCTTCGAAGACTGTTTCGGCTGCTGCAGGATGAGCGAGGGATTTATTCCATGTGGCATGATCTTGTGGTTCAGCATGCCGTCCGCGGCAAGCAGGCGCATGACGCGCGATTGGCTGCTGCTGCCCAGCGTCACCTCATTACACATGTGTTGACTTTCAACACCACTGATTTTCTGCGATATTCGTTCCTGACTGCAGTGTCGCCACCGGACATCTGCTCGGGTGCGATCACCATTTGAATCTCTGTCATTGCGAGAAGTGGTTACTGAGCCGATCAATTCGGTATCGCAGGTCTCCAAAGAACGAATTCCGCCGCAACGCTGCCAGTATTCCGTTTGCAGGTCCTGCAGGGGCGGAGTCATTGGGGGATTGAGAACAGTCTGCACTGGCAACTGGATATGACGTTCCGCGAAGACGATTGCCGAGTCCGCAAAGGTCACAGCGACGCAAGTCTCAGCGTGATCCGTCGCCTCGCTCTGAGTATGCTGAAGAACGATAAAACAGAAAAACTCGGAATCAGGAATAAACGACTGCTCGCCGCATGGGATACCGACTACCTCGCAAACGTCCCCTTCGGATAAAGACTGAGCACGCAATCACCCTGACCGTCAGCCGGAAACCGCGTCCGTCTGGAGCCCCGGTCCCAGCATTGTCAGAAAGGCGGCCCGCACCTTATCCACCGCCACCTTGATCGGGCCAGGAAGCGTGCAACCCGAGGCCAGGTGGTGCCCACCCCCAGCAAACTGCTCGGCCAGGGCAGCCACATTATGCGGCTGGCGACATCGCAGACTGAATTTGATCTGGCCAGTCGGCAGCTCAACCGCAATGAAGGCCGCTTCAGAACCAGCAATGGTCAGACACTGGTTCACAAGTCCCTCAGTGTCGGCCGCCACGGCTCCCGTCTCCGCCAGATCCCGCGCCTCAACCTGCACCCAGACCAGACGACCTTCCGCTTCGGCCGTCGCCCGCCCTAAAATGCGACCACCCATGCGCAGACGCGACATCGACACCTGCTCGTGAACCAGGCTGTAAACGCTATGCGGAACAGCACCCGCATCCATCAGGGACGCCGTAATTCGCAGGGTGCGGGGCGTGGTCGAGGGAAATCGAAACCAACCCGTATCCGTGGCGATGGCCGCATACACCCAATTTGCGGTGGTCGAATCAAAACCAACCCCGAAAAACTGAGCCAGCTCGAAAATTAATTCCCCGGTCGCAGCCGCTGTGACGTCCCGAAACTCCAGCGCCTCCATCTGATCGGAACTGACATGATGATCAATCACCACCCGCACAGCCCCGGAATTACGCACTACGTCAGCCATTGACCCCAACTGCTGCCACGAACTGGTATCCACAATCAGGATCACATCCACAGGAGGCAGTGTGGCTTTGGTAATATCTCCATTCAGTTTCGAAATGGCACCCGGTGGATTCATGAACTCAAGATTCGCCGGTGCAGCAGAACCATTCACGACAACGACCGACTTACCAAGTGCCAGCAGAATCGCCCGCAGGCCCAGCTCAGACCCCAGCGCATCAGCATCCGGGCGAACATGACTTGTGATCAGGAACGACGAATGCCTGTCAATCAGCTCTTTAAGAGGTGTCCAGTCCATGGCCGACACAGCAGCGTCCTTTGACGAGATGATTCCGGAGGTGAAAAGTGTCATACTGACTGCCGCCTGCACAACCAGCGAAATGCTGCGTGCTGTACAAGGGTACCATCAGGCGAACGGCGCATCGCCTGAACAATCCGAACCCGGAACGACGAAATCCCGCTTCAAAGAAAGCGATCCGCCATAAAGTTTCAGAGCCCATGGCTGGCGGCCTTAAACGCCCGCAGACACAAAAAGTGCCCCGCTGCAGACTTCAAAGCCCCTGCAGTCCATCCTCTGAAAACTCCTGACCAGTTGCAAGCTGTTTCCGCAGAAAGCCTCTGAAAAACCTTATTCCCTGACCAATTGAGACATCCTGCGGCCATTGCCGACAGGCTTTCTATCTCCCCCATTCCCGGAACCACTCTGAACCATGCTGATCTATCGTAATCTGCCTGTAACCGTCATGGGGCTGGGAAGCTTTGGAGGAGGACTCGCAGCCGCCCGATTCCTCGCCGCTCAGGGCGCGCTCGTTACCATCACCGACCAGAAAAAAGAACACGAACTGGCCGAATCACTGGCACAGCTGGACCACGTGCCCCTGCATCGACTGGCTCTGGGCGGTCATCCTGACGATGTGCTCAGCAACTGTCGCCTGCTGGTCGTCAATCCTGCGGTTCCTCCTGAGCACCCAATCGTTGTTCAGGCTCGTCAGGTCGGCATTGATGTGACCACAGAAATCGAACTGTTCCTGAGACATCAGCGGGGCAAAGTCATCGCCGTCACAGGAAGCAATGGTAAATCCACAACGACAGCCCTCATCCACCATCTGCTGAAACATTCCGGCAGCCCCGGGACGGCCTGGCTGGGAGGAAACATCGGCATCAGCCTGCTGGACCAACTGGACAGCATCACCTCGGATGATCATGTCGTCCTTGAACTCAGCAGCTTTCAACTGCACCTGCTGCGTTCCCGACGATTTCGCCCGGACATCGCCGTACTGACCAACTTTTCCCCCAATCACCTCGACTGGCATGGAACTCTGGAAGCCTATCGCATGGCCAAGCAGGGAATCTTCGCTGCTCAGTCACGCACAGACTGCAGCATCATTCCGACAGCGTTGGAGGAAACTGAACACGCCGTCAGGACCACCTGGCGAATTCGTGGTCGGTTGCATTGTTTTGCCATCGAAGACACCGGCCACGATGGTGCGTTTTTCGAGGCCGGATCCCTCATCCTCCGCACTCACCACGGAACGCAGGAGGATTCCGTGCGTTTGTCAGCCCCACGGCAACTCCCGGGACAACACAACCAACTCAATCTCGCAGCAGCCTGCTGTGCTGCCTGGCTGGCTGGTAGTAATCCGCTGACCTTTGCTGATTCCATCCGTTCCTTCCAGCCACTCCCGCATCGACTGCAGTGCGTGGCCGATCGTGGTGGCCGCCAATTCTGGAATGACTCCATCGCCACCACACCGGAATCCGCGATCGCCGCACTGAAACATTTCTCGGGACGCGCTGTGCTGCTGGCCGGTGGCTACGACAAAGGTCAGGACCTGCAGGAATTCGCCGGTGAAATCCAGCGCTCTGCCCGCGGCGTGGTTCTGATGGGGCAGACAGCAGAGTCGCTGCAGCAACTGCTGAACAGCTCATCGCAGGGCAGGGCACTCGCCATCGAAAAGGCTGCGGACTTCCACGACGCGTTCGCTCGTGCTGTTGCAATGAGCCGTCCGGGCGATATTGTTCTGCTTTCGCCGGGTTGCGCAAGCTATGGCTGGTTCAGGGATTATCGTCAGCGCGGCGAACAGTTTCAGGCACTTGCCGGGGAATGGAAACCAACTCAATGACTCACACGTCTTCCCGCACCGCTGCGTGGTTGCGCACAAGCCTGCTGCTCCTGCCACTCTGCCTGTGCAGCTGCAGCGAAGAACCTCGGACCGCTGATCCCGCAGCGATCGCTCGTCAGGCAGCCGCCAACACCACCACCACTGTGCGCATGACGCCGGAAGAACTGAAACGACAACTGAATTGTTTTCAGGCCGAGTTTCGGATGCTTGGAAACGAAATCGTCGAAGGCACTCTGTACCAGACCGGCATCAAAAATATTCAACCCCTCGCCGGCCTGCCTCTGCGAGCCCTCGATCTGGGGATGACTCAGGTGGACGATCTGACTCCACTTGTCGGCATGAAACTGGAACGGCTGGACCTGGAAAACACATCCGTCGCCAGCCTCGCCCCGCTGCAGGGCATGCCGCTGCAGATCCTGAAAATGCAGAAAACCAAAGTCACCGATTTTTCCATACTGAAGGGCATGCCCCTGAAACAACTCAATGTCCTGGATCTGCCTTTCACCAATACCGATCTGGAATTGCTGCAACAGGCACCGCTGGACACCATCTGGCTTGCTGGCACTCAGGTGACAGAGCTTTCCATGCTGCCCGTGAAGTCCCTCAAAAGCCTCGACATTGAACGCACGGCTGTTGCCAGTCTGGACGTGCTTGCCGGTTGCTCGCTACTGCAACGACTGAACATCGCCGAGACACCCGTCTCGGACCTCACACCACTGCAGGGATTGAAATTGCAGCGAATCACTCTCACCCCGAATCGCATTCAGACGGGTATGGAGATTCTGCGAAACATGAAATCTCTGACTCAGATTCAGGTCCGCATGGATGAACCCATGTCGGCGGTCGACTTCTGGAAACGCTACGATCTCGGACTGTGGAAGTCCACAGACACCCCGTAGCGTTCTCAACGGCCCCGGGAGGGCGAAGTTCCACCTGAGCCGATGAACTCAACGGGACCGGGAGGGCGAAGTTCCATCTGAGCCGCCCACATCACACCAAACGGGAGGGCGAAGTTCCATCTGAGCCGCCCACATCGCACCAAAACGGGAGGGCGAAGTTCCACCTGAGCCGTTGATCTCAGAAAATCTCATGACCACTCAGCAGATGCCTTCGCGCTCCCAATCAGCGGCAACAGCTTAACGAGAACGACAAGTCTTCCACCCGCTGCTACTTTGCCCGGTCGGAAATATCACGGCGACACCAGCCACCGTTCCAGCGAATCCTGTCCACCGCGGCATACGCATTCTGTTTGGCTTCAGAAATCGTATTTCCCAGTGCCGTCACACCCAGGACGCGACCGCCGGTGTTCTGCACCTCGCCATTCTTCAGCGCTGTCCCCGCATGAAACACTTTGACATCCGGGAGCTTGTCGGCTTCGTCCAGTCCGTAAATCGGATGCCCCTTTTTGTAGTCGCCAGGATAGCCTTCCGAAGCCATGACCACGCACACGGCCGGCCGGGGATCCCAGTCGAGCCCCTCCAGCTCTCCCAGCCGACCAGTCGCCGCCTTCAGTAAGACATCGGCGAGATCTGTCTTCAGCCGCATCAGTACAGGCTGAGCCTCGGGATCACCAAATCGCACGTTGTATTCCAGCACCCTCGGGCCCCCGGCGGTCAACATCACGCCGGCATAAAGGACACCGGAAAATGGACAACCATCGACCTTCATCGTATGGACGGTCGGCACCAGAATGCGCCGCACAATTTCATCCATGATTTCAGGAGTCACAACCGGAGCCGGGCAATAGGCTCCCATGCCACCAGTGTTCGGACCCAGATCGTTGTCGTAAGCCCGTTTGTGATCCTGAGCAACCTCGAGCGGCACAATGGTGTCGCCATCCACGATCGCCAGAATACTCGCCTCTTCACCGACCAGACACTCTTCAATGACCACCTGTGAACCGGCGTCACCGAAAGATCGCTCCTGAAGGATTGTTCGTACGGCCGCTTTCGCCTCTGCACGCGTGGCACAAACAAACACGCCTTTGCCCGATGCCAGCCCATCAGCTTTCACAACCAGCGGCTGCTCGTCCCCCTCATCAATGTAACGCTCTGCTTCCGGAAACCGGCTGAACACCGCAAAATCGGCCGTGGGAATGCTGGCCTTTCGCAGTAACTTTTTGGTGAAGACCTTGCTGCCTTCCAGTCGCGCAGCGGCAGCCGTTGGACCAAAAATCACTAAACCCTGCCGACGAAACTCATCAACAATCCCGGCAACCAACGGAGCTTCCGGACCAACCACCGTCAGATCAATCGCGTTCTCTCGAGCAAACCGAACCAGCCGCGTGACGTCGTCCACCGCAATCGCGAGATTCTCGCCGTCTTCCAGAGTTCCAGCGTTGCCCGGAGCACAGTAGACCTTCTTCACAAGCGGCGACTGGCTCAGTTTCCAGACCAATGCGTGCTCACGCCCACCGGAGCCAATCACAAGAATCTTCATGGAATCATCAACCCCAATGCTAACACTGAATGTGGCCCGGAAAGACGCCCGGGAACAACCAACAGAAGACAGCCGTTCCTGGAAACACGCCCCGAAAGCCGGTGCGTGGCAGAGTACCGGGAGCAGCAGCAGAATTCGAACGGAAACAGCCGTGTTCCTGACTTTGTCGCAAACACGGGACCCGGAACAATCAGGTTGCCCGCAAACAATCCAACTCGCAGCAAAGCAACAGCCAGCCGACAGGAAAAATCAACGACATGGACCTCAGCCAAACCCTGGCTGAGATACGAAAAAAGCCGGGCTGAAACTGCCAACCCGGCTTTTCATGCAATTTCTGGTCATCACTCGTCAGCAAGTGACCAATCGAGTCTTCACACCACAGGTGCCGTCTCGGGCTTCAACAGAAACGGAAACACCCGAATCGCCGCACCAGGCACATGCTGCTTCTTGTAAGCCAACTGAGCCGCACGGTCGGCCGCAAACTGCAGTCGAATGAATTCCAGACCGCAGAAGGAATCAATGTCCGCCTCAGCCGCAACGTCCGCAAACATCTCTCCAGCCGATGCCGCATGCCGACGTACACCATGAATGCTGCGCTCACGTACCTTCACACCCGCAGCCGCCAACTTGATCAATCCCTTCAGAAACCGCCCGACCGTCGTGTCAGCACCAGACACCCGCCACAGTCGCTCCCATTCTTCATGAGCTTCCCAGTAGAACCCAAGATTGAAGTAGTCCAGACCCAGCAGATAGTTGCGATTCAGATGCCAACTGTCCTGACTTAACGCCCGTGGCCCCTGGCCCGGAGCATGTTTGCGACCGTGACTGTGACCCTTGGGATCCCGAATTGGATGAGGCATCCCGGAACCGGGATAGTAAGTGTAGGGAGGAAGGGGACTGCCAGGATACAGCCGCTCGACTTCAGACTCTGCGGTCTCTACTGTCATCATGTACACTCTACTCCGTCGGCTAAGGGCCAGGGATTCTGTTGCTCCGCAAATCATTCGCATCATTCTCGACTGGGGAAACACGCGGAACTGGCCTCCCAAGTGACTAAAACGCTGCGACGCGAAATACTGTTCTTTTGTTCATCACAGAAAAAACCAGATTTCGGTTGCGCCGAATTTACACCTTTTTCCGCCAAGTTCGAGAACTTCTTGGCATATTTTGCCAGATTCTGCCCAGCTGACTCCAGATGCCCAACCGTTCAACCCGAACGACCCAGAGCCCCCAAACCAACAACTCGGATCGCCAAATTCGCCATAAACCTTTTCCACGTTTGCACTTAAACCCGCGACGGGCTGGCCGTTGAGTTGAATCACGTGCAATTACAACACCCCCAGGGGCTCCCCAACAGTCAAAGTCTCGCGTTGGCCACGCCTCCAGACGAAATCCCCAGGCCCCACCGAAGAATCCTGGCGTATTTTGCCCCACAAAAAACCACCACCACCAATTACCCACTCCAACAGCCGCCACCAACAACCAGGCTCTCCACCGCACTCAGCCGTCCGTTCACAACCCACGTGCTGTGTCCCCGCCGGTTCGCTATACCTTCCGGTTCGCTGTGAACCAACCGGTCACGCCAGGCCAAACGAGAATCCTGCGCATCAGGGCTTCCATTCCCGGTAAATCAACAACCTGGTCGGCTTGCAGAAAACCAATGCAGCGATTCTGCCGTATTTGACCGGTTGTTGCTTTGAAACCACACTCGCCATTGCGCATGCTGTGAACAAAGAACTGAATTCTGCATCGATGGACAAGAATTACGCATTCCGATCAACTAAACAAACGTTCAGTGATCAAACCCTGGAAATTCTCTCGGTCAGGTGCGTTAACCTCTAGTCCACTTGACAGACAAAGTCCACAAGCGTGTAATCATCCATGAATCAGGGCTGATCAGGGGACTGGGGTAGTCCATTTTTCGGCCTTTCGATTCAGGAAAGCAAGTCGTAATTCCTGTTCCATGGAGTTCCGCGGGGGCGGAACGCCGATTACAGAATCAGGGATTGTGGCGTTTTCGAAAAGTGTCGTTGCTGGTTCGTGGGGAACGTCCGGCAACGATCAGTGATCTCAGGTCGAAGGGATACTTCGATCTCGAAACTGGGTCAGGTTTGCAGATCAGGAAGCCGTCATCTGCAGGCCTTGTTGGGGCTATTCCATGGCTGGGCACAAGCAAACCCGTGTGGTCATCACCGGTGTCGGCGTGGTGTCTCCGATAGGGATCGGCAACGATCGCTTTTGGCAGAGCCTGCTGCGCAACCAATCCGGGATTGATTTCCTGCAGTCGATTCCGACTGAAGGGCTCCCGTCTGCATTTGGCGCAGAAGTCCGCGACTTTAACCCTGTGGAATTTCTGCGGGATCGAAAATTCGTCAAAGTGATGTGCCGCGACATCCAGCTCGGCGTCGCTTCTTCATCGCTGGCGGTGAAGGACGCCCGCATTTCCGACGGCCTGTTTGATCCCGAACGTTTCGGCGTCGTCTTCGGTGCCGGACGCATGACCTGTCACCCGCAGGAACTGGCAGCAATCGTTGAAGTCTGTCGCAGTGCCGACGGGTTTGATCCGGACAAATGGGGTTCAGAAGCCGTTGGGCGAATCGCACCTCTCTGGCTGCTGCGTCAGCTTCCCAATATGCCAGCCAGCCACGTTTCAATCGATCACAACGCCTGCGGGCCCAATAATACCATCACCTGCCGCGATGCGTCGGCTCTACTGGCCCTGGCAGAAGCCGTTCGAGTCATTCAGGCGGATCGCGCCGATGCGATGATCGTTGGCGCCGGCAGTTCCAACATTCACCCGGTCGACATCGCCAAGTTCCATAACTTCGAAGGGCTCTCACGCCGGGCGGATGATCCGTCCCGCGCATGCCGCCCCTTCGATTTCGAACGCGATGGCACCGTTGTCGGTGAAGGTGCCGCGTCGTTCATCGTGGAAAGCTACGAACACGCCGTCCGCCGTGGTGCAGAGATCTACGCGGAAGTGCTGGGTACCGGCGCTGGCTGCGATGGCCGTGGCGTGGCAAATGAATCCGCCGGTCTGGGGCTTGTCCGAGCCATGGAATCCGCCATCAGTGCCTCCGGCATTACCCCGCAGGATCTTGGCCACATCAACGCACAGGGCAAAAGCACGCAGCCGGACGACATCGTGGAATCGCGGGCTTACCACCGTGTCTTCGGTGATCTCGCGCTGAAAATCCCCGTCACAGCACTCAAAAGCTACATCGGACACTTTGATGCCGGCGCCGGTGCTGTCGAACTGGCTGGAACTCTGCTGTCCCTGAAAAATGGCTATGTCCCCGCGACTCTGAACTACGAAGTCCCGGACCCGCGCTGCCGACTCAACGTCGCTCGCGGTGAAGCTCAGCGACTCAACAACCGAACAGCCATTACCGTCAACCGCACGGCCATGGGGCAAAGCGCTGCTGCCGTCCTGCGGGCCCTTTGATCCCGGTTGACAGTCCGTTACGACCGCCCCCCCCGTTCCGCCTCAGGTGGCCGCGTCCACTTTCAGGCGGGCCAAATTCCACGTGAATCGATGACCTCAACGGGACCGGTAACGGGAACGCAAAGTTCCATCTGAGCCGATGAACTCAACGGGACCGGGAGGGCGAAGTTCCATCTGAGCCGAAGAATTCCCAAAAGATACTTCGCGGCCCGGCAAAAAACAGACGCGGGCACCATCCCAACAAAAAAACCGGACGCTCTCGCGTACCGGCTGATAAGGCGGCACTCACGGCCGCTCATTCATTCCACACAAATCACCACCCCACGCTATCCGTGTTTTCCGTGTCCATCCGTGGTTCCAAACTCAAACGCAGCCAACAATCTTCGGGAGGGCGCGGCTCCCGCCAAGCCGCAAATCTGTATCGGCTCAGATGGAACTTCGCCCTCCCCGTCATTCCAGGCTATCCGTGTCATCCGTGTCCATCCGTGGTTCAAAACTCAAACGCAGCAAACAATCTTCGGGTGGGCGCGGCTCCCGCCAAGCCGCAAATCTGTATCGGCTCAGATGGAACTTCGCCCTCCCCGTCGTTCCAGGCCATCCGTGTTTTCCGTGTCC
>CAIYBH010000144.1 GCA_903924405.1 uncultured Planctomycetaceae bacterium
AATGGAACCGTTGACGGTTTCCAGCAAGCCAGTGGCTTCCAACTCCACGTACACGGTGTCGGGCGCTGCCCCCTGATTTGGCGCTCCGCTGTACAGCTCGATTTTGGAATCCGCAAGGACCTTGCCAGCGATGTACAGTTTGCCGTTGGGCCCGGCTGGTGCTCCAATCCGAATCACGGATCCTGGCTGGTCGGCCAGCAACACGTACGGCAATGAGGAACTGCGATCCGCTCCGGTGCTGGTGAAGCCCAGCAGGTTGGCCGCCACGCTATCACTCTGCAGACGATGCTTATACGAACTGGTCAGCACGATTCGGGAATCCGCCAGCTGCGGCACAAGATCCGGTGCTGCACCATCAAATGTGTAATCGCTGTTCACCGGATACGAGGAATTGTCAGTGCGCACAACCTTCCATGTCGCTGTGTTCAGAGCCGCCTGAATGTCGGCCAGCAGATCCTGGATGCTGGTGTTGGTAGACGTGGAGGCGGCTGGAATCGTGACATGTGCGGCGATGTCAAAGTCCACTTTGCTCAGCCACAGGCTAAGCACCACATTCTGAGCCAGTCGGCCGTTTGCCGTGGCAATAAAGCCTTCGGCGCGGATTTCCTGCGTGTAGGCCGGGGCCAGAATGGAGATTTTCCCGGGCGCGTTCAGATTGATTTCGCTGTTGGGACGCCACGTGCTGAGCTGGACAAAGCCGGACTGCAGAATCCCATTCCCGGAGTACTCGACACCGGGTTCGACAGGATCCAGACCGCCCACCAAATCAATGCTCTTACCAGCACGCAGGTCGCGGCCAAGGCGAATCTGACTGTCCGCTTCCACGCGAATTGTCGAGTCACCGTCATAGGTTGTCACGGTACTGCCAAGGAACGCACCGGTGGCGTCGTAAGTCCGTGTGATCGTACCACCCGCGACAATTGATCCCTGCAGATCCGCATCTCCCGCGGAATCCATGAAAATGGACGCCGAGGGATTGACAGCGACCACCCGGCTGGCTGCCGAAATTCGTACCCCAACACCCTGGGAGTTAACACCGCCGAGAACTTCGATGCGGTCTGTCGTCCACAGGTTACCACCGGTTTCTGCCAGGGTCCCACTGCTGGTGCGGGCCATGCCGCCGATCCACGCCTGTCCGTCCGTGGCTGCCACAACGATGGAGGATGGTTTCGGGGACCAGTTAAAGGTCTCTCCGATCCGATCTCCGTTTGCATTGAACTGCTGCTGCATCGTGCCGCCGGAGACAATGGTCCCCTGCATCTGGATGTCGCCGACGCTGCGAACTTCTACGATGCCTCCGGTCGTGCCGGTTGTCAGTCCGGCAGCGGTAATTCCACCTGCGGTCGTGATCAACACGGACAGTCCATTGTCGTCCGCGCCTGCCGATCCACCGCGCACAGAAACACTGCCCGAAGCCAGTACGCCAGTGTCAATGTAGAGCTGCTGCCCGGCCTCGATGTTCACGTTGCCATCCGGCCCTGCCCATGTCGCACCCGATTCGTTGACCGTACCGCCTGCGACGATCGCGCCCAGCACATCCACGTCCATGGCGCCTCGCACATCGATCTGACTGCCGGCCCCCGTTGCCAGCAGGCGTGAGGTCGTCGGAATCAGGACACTGGTGCCATTGATTCCCGACCCGCCTCGGCTGGTTCCGTCCAGTTCCACACCGCCGTAAATTGTGATGTCGCCACCGACCTGCAGCTCACTTTCCAGATAGACCCATTTGTCCGACTGCAGCACCAGATCACTGCCGGTGCCCAGCAGGTTCAGATTGCCGCGGATGAGCACATCGTCCGTCGCCTGCAAAGTCAGTGCGCGGTCCGGTTCCATGACCGTCAGCGTGCCCGTCACAAGGAAGCTGAACCCGCGCTGACCGATCAGGAAATGCGGATCCATCACCTGAATGGCATCCAGCTCCTCGTCATTGTCGGCGTCTGCCAGGTAGATGACGTACCGCACCTGATTTTCGTCGGTCGCCAGCCAGCGTCGGTCCTGCTCCAGTTCTGTCAGTGTCACCGACGTTCCCAGTGGCAGCGAATTGATGGTGAACAGAGTTCGCAACTCCTCGGGGAAGATATTGTCCTGCAATTCCGTCACCGCGGAAGAAATCGGCTCAGTGGTTGCTCGCAGCCGTCCGGGCAGTGTGTCGAAATATTCTGCGTGGTCGTATTGCTTCAGTCCGGCATTCAGTTCCATGCTGCCGGTGGAGGAGACACTTCCCGCCAGCCACATTTCGCCCGGTGCATTCAACGTCAACCGGGAATTGGTTCCGGTCGAGACGGGTACGGGCGTGCTGCCCTGCATCTGGAAGGCAACCCCGGCCAGCACAGCACTACCGGCTTCGATGCCCAGATACGTCCCTCCGCCGATCTCCATTTGACTTTCGTTACCGGTGACTCGCAGCACACCGCCTTCCCGCTGCAGGAATGTGGTGCC
>CAIYBH010000145.1 GCA_903924405.1 uncultured Planctomycetaceae bacterium
AGCAAGGAAGAATTCACTGCATTAAATACTAACCCGAAGCGCCAGCGAGGAAGAATCCACTGCATTAAATACCAACCCGAAGCGCCAGCGAGGAAGAATCCACTGGATTAAATACTAACCCGAAGCGCCAGCGAGGCAGAATTCACTGGATTCCTCGCTAGCGCTTCGGGTTGGTAGGGGATTCACTGCCTTAAACGCAGCCTGATCGCGAGCGGAGCCAGCGGGCAACTGCGGGGGGGCAGAATCCGCAGCCATCCACTCATGAGTTTCTCTCCACCGTGCTTCGTTTTCTGACCTCCTGCTCCTTTTTCCGAATCTCACAGAAATTCATCACAACTATGACACGAATACTGCTGGTGGAAGACAATGAGTTGAACCGGGATATGCTTTCCCGGAGACTGCAGCGGAAGGGGTTTCAGGTGCTGCTGGCCGTCGATGGTCAGGAGGGCCTGCAGCGTGCCCGAGAAGAGCTTCCGGACCTGATTCTGATGGACATGAACCTGCCGATCGTGGATGGCTGGGAGGCCACGCAGCAGCTCAAGGCCGACGAGCTGACTCGCCGAATTCCAGTCATCGGGTTGACGGCCCACGCCATGGCTGGCGATCGCGAAAAATGTCTCGCGGCAGGTTGCGACCAGTACGACTCCAAGCCCGTGGAACTTGACCGCCTGCTGGAAAAAATCAGAGCATTGCTGCCCGGAGAAGCACCATGACGAATGCCTCGACTTCAAACGATCCCGGCGCACATGAGCGTGGCCACCATGAGGACCACTGGGCAGCAGTGCGTCATGACCTGCGTACACCGCTGAATCAGATTCTGGGTTACGGCGAGATGCTGCTGGAGGACGCGGAAGCGGATGGCCGGCAGGAGGCCGTGGCGGACCTGCAGAAGATTCGCCTGGCAGTCAGTACTATGCTGGATTTGATTCAGCAGCACCTGCAGCCGCAGGCTGTGTTGCAAAGGGCCGGTCAAAGCGAGGTAGCAGCGGGGCAGGCGGCAATCGACGGTGCGCAACATGCGATTGAGTTTCTCGCGGAAGGTGACGAGGACGGGTCAGCGGGCAGTGAGTTGCGGGGAACCGTGCTGATTGTTGACGATCACCCGCTGAATCGGGATCTGCTGGCGCGCAAACTGCAACGCCACGGGCTCGAGGTGGTTACCGCAGACGATGGTGAATCCGCCCTGCAGGTGCTTGGCGAACGCGGCTTTGATCTTGTGCTGCTGGATGTGCTGATGCCTCGGCGCAATGGTTACGAGACGCTGCAGGCCATAAAGCTTGACGCACAGTTGCGGCATGTTCCGGTCATCATGATTTCTGCACTGGACGAAATCGGCAGCGTCATCCGCTGCATTGAAGCGGGTGCTGAGGACTATCTGCCGAAGCCCTTCAATCCCACACTGCTGCGGGCTCGGATCAGCGCGTGTCTGGAGAAAAAACGACTGCGGGATTCTGAACAGAACTGGCTCCAGCAGATCGAGAAAACTCAGCGGCGACTGTCGCGCGAACTGCAGGATGCCGAGAAGTATGTTCGGTCGCTGTTTCCGGCCCCGCTGGAAGATCGTATCGCTGTGACATGGCACCATCAGTCCTGTTCAGAACTGGGCGGCGATGCCTTTGGTTATCACTGGCTGGATGACCAGCACTTTGCCATTTATCTGCTGGATGTCTGCGGTCACGGTGTGGGGCCGTCGCTGCTGGCGGCGTCAGCCCTGAATGTGATTCGTACCGGAACTCTTCCAGCCGCTGACATGCTGAATCCCTCGTCGGTGCTGGCCGCACTGAACCAGATGTTTTCCATGGAAAAGCAGAACAACATGTACTTTACGCTCTGGTACGGCGTCTTCTGCACCACCACTCGGGAATTGAAAGTCGCCTGTGCCGGACATCCCGCCGGAATTCTGCTGACCGCTGCCGAAAATCAGCCGGCGACTCAGCGAACAGGAAATTTCGGCATGGTCATCGGAGCCTTTGACGGCATGGACTATGACACCGACTGCTATAGCGTTCCTGAACAGTCAGAGTTGTACATCTTTTCCGACGGCTGTTATGAAGTGCAGCAGGAGGATGGCACGATGCTGCAGGTGGAAGACCTCGAGCGATTTCTGTGCTGGCAGGATTCGCGTGCGCAGGCCCCGAGTGATTGGTATCAGACGCTGATACAGCGTGCAGCTGGCGGCCGACTCGATGACGATTTCACCATGCTCCGCGTGCGATTCTGAATTTCTGAGGGGCCATGGCTGGCTGTCTGGTTGACGGATCCGGCGACGTTTAAGAAAAAGTGAGCTGAGACGGTATCCTGTCCGGGAACTCATGGGGATTCCCCCCTGAAAACTATTCCGGTACTGAGGCAGGGCCTGTAGTCAGGAAACGCAGAATGAAACTGGGATTGATCAACAGTGCGTGGGCTCAGGCCGGGAAAGACACGGCCTGGGGAATTCGGAAGACCGCCGAAATCGGGTTCGACACCATCGACCTGTTCACTGATCCGCTGGACATTGATGTGCGTGAACGGCGAATGATTCGTCGTGAATGTGCGCAGGCCGGCTTACCGATTGTGTCAATCTGCTGTGTGGCCACCGGACTGGTCGATTTCAATCCGTCGGTGCAGCGATTTCATCTGGATCGCTGTCGCAGTTTTCTGGATCTGTGTTATGAACTGGAAGCGGAAAACCTGCTGCTGGTGCTTGGCGAATACATCTGGAATCGTGAGGTGATTCCACCGGCGGAACAGTGGCAAACGGCAGTCGACAACTGTCGGCGGCTGGCGGACTACGCGGCCTCCCTCGACCTGCGGATTGCACTGGAACTTGAGCCATTTCCGTTGTCGCTGCTGAACAGTGTGGACTCGATGAGTCGCTTTCTGGATGCGGCTGCCCATCCGCACCTGCAGGCCAACATTGATATTTCACACCTGCAACTGGCCCGCGTTGAGGCGTCTGAACTTCCGCGACTGGCTCACAGGGCGATTCATGCACACATCTCCGATTGCGATGGACACGTGCATGGCGACTTACCACCGGGCCGCGGCGTTGTGGACTTCCTGCCTTACCTCACGGCACTGAAAGCCATGCAGTTTTCGGGCACCATGTCTGTGGAGCTGGAGTATTCTCCGGAACCCTCACAGATTGAGAACTGGGTCCGCGAAGCACACGATGCGACTCGACAACTGCTGCTGCAGGCTGGCCTCGCCTGATGGGAACCGGGTGTCCGCGTGCGATCAGCGGACGGCACCGGGGAACGTGCCGCGGCCTGACTGACAGCCAGGCGGATCAGCGGTGAAGCAGAGGTGCCGGCTCAGCGCTGAATGGCGGCGAAACGACGGACTTGCTCGGTCAGGGCAATTTCCGTCGGCAATCGTTCCATCGAGCTGGCACCGTAGAAACCATTCAGGCGTGGAATCCTCTGCAGCATGAACTGAGCGTCCTCCGGCATGGCAATCGGGCCTCCGTGGCAGAGCACAAACACATCGGGGCGTACGGAGACGGCGGCGGCGACGATGTCGGTCACTCGCGGCACGCATTCTTCAAGGGTCAGAGCGGTTCGGGCACCGATGGTCCCCGAGGTTGTCAGGCCCATGTGGGCCACGATGATGTCCGCACCGGCGGCGGTCAGTTTTGCGGCCTGATCAGCGTCAAACGCGTAGGGGGTTGTCAGCAGATTCATCGCGTGTGCTTCTGCGATCAGGTCAATTTCCAGGCCGAATCCCATCCCGGTTTCCTCAAGGTTGGCCCGAAAGACGCCGTCAATCAGCCCAACCGTGGGGAAATTCTGAATGCCGGCATAACCCAGGTCCTGCAATTCCTTCAGGAAATGGGAGCGGATCATAAAGGGATCGGTTCCGCAAACCCCGGCGAGGACAGGAGTTTTGTGGACCGCGGTGAGGACCTCATGCGCCATTTCACGCACAATCTGATTTGCATTTCCGTAAGGCATCAGGCCGGCCAGTGACCCGCGTCCAGCCATCCGATAGCGACCGGAGTTGTAGACGACGATGAGATCAATGCCCCCGGCTTCTTCGCATCGGGCACTGATTCCGGTGCCGGCACCGCCACCGAGAATTGGGCGGCCGCTTTGGACCTTGGCGCGGAGCTGATTGAGAATGTCTTCACGTTTGGGAGCGGGCACGAAGGGAATCTCCAGAATTTGGCGGGGTTCATGGGGCGCGTAGAGCGAGGAAAACCGCGGACGTTATCGACCTGAAAATGCGTACACTACAGGATTTAGGGAACGACTGGCGAAGTGGGTCTTTGGCTTCTGTCCGACAAACGCTCGTTACAACTGGTGACATCGGCAAAGTTTGGTTCGCAAATGCCGGAGGCTGAAAACAGCGACTTCAGCAGTCTTGCCCGCTGGCGAATCGTAAGCTAAACTGTGGAAACAGGGAAACGAAAGCGTTCCGCGGTTGACGCTGAAAGTCGGGTTTGTTGCCTGAGGATCAGATCAAATCAGTGGTCACGATGAAAGTTTCTGTTGCCACCGTAGCTCAGCTGGTAGAGCGACGCTTTCGTAAAGCGTAGGTCGCTGGTTCAAATCCAGTCGGCGGCTTTTGAAAAACGCGTTCAAAGTCAGGGGAAATCGGTTCAATCCGGTTTCCCCTGTTGCGTTTACCGAGTGTGGACAGAGCGGGTTGACTTCTGATCGCGTGGGATTCGTGCAGGCCGCTCACCGCTGGCGTGAGTTTCCCTTGAGATTTTACACCGACGCAATTTCGGCAGGGCGTGGTTACTGATTCTCCGTCACACGGACGAAATCCTTTTCCATGCGATTCCTGCATGTTGAAGCCTCCGAGGAGGACTGCGAGCCGCCCCAAAGAGCCCCGCCTGCAGGATAAGACTTTTTCGTCAGAACTACGCGTCGGTTCGCAACCGATTCGCCACGTTTCACGTGCTGGGCTATTTTTCGCCTTCCCTTAGTCGCAGCAAATTGGCAACAGGCTGTTGCCGAATTAACCTCAGAACGACTTTCGGCTCGGAAACCATCTTTGTTTGAACCGTCGTGGAGGTTCCGTGGAAGATTTGACACGCCGGATCTTCAGCATTTTCGCATCCGTCTTCGAGGCCGACTTCTGAATTGGCCAGCCGCTGGGCGGGGCTGGAGTTGGAGTTGGGGCCCTGGATGGCAAAACGACGACAAGATTAAAATCGGAGTTTTTTGCTTGATTTCGGAGACGCGTTACTGTCTGAATTCGCGAGAAAAAACGATGGGGCTCGTTTCGTTAGAGCGAAACGCGACTGTTCGAGGGATTAGTACCGATTCGCCATCACGACGGAGAAGGTAAGATGGTGATCGGCATTATGAAGATCCGACGTGGCCCCAAAGTCGTTCTCACGAGTGCCTGAAACGTTGGTTTCTGTCCATCAATCATATGGCAGTGGTGAGTATGCAAACATGCCGCACTTCCAGCGATGCTTTCGCTGCTTTCTGTGGCTCTTCTGCAGCGTCCCGATTGAATCGAGACAATACCGGAGCCCATTGAACAGCGTCGGACCGTGATGCCACACCATGGCATCCCAGCTTCTCTGTGCGTCATCGGCAACCATCCAACACGTCCGGAGGCAGAGCCACACTCAGTGCACAGAGGCGAGGCACGGCCCTTCGAGGACACCCATCCGTGCTGGCTGAGGTGCTCGTAGATCTCTGTTTCGAAGTTGATGTCGGTATGTGGACTTATGGCTTATTGATTCAGTCTCTGCAGTTTGCGCCGTGATTCCCGTCTCAGACGCTGCCTTTGCTGCATCATGAGGTCATTTTTTTTCCAAGGACCATTTTCACACCGAGGTGTTCAAGCATTTCCTGCGGCTTCACGCAGTTCACGCCAAACTGTTTCGCAACATCCGGGAGTTTGATGTTTGCCCTGGATTCGGGGCTTGAAACCTCGTACGAGCAAACCGACAACCCGTGCACCTTTGCATAGGCGACCAGCCAACCGTCGGCTCCACTTGCAAACTTTGCAGGAACCGCAGTTTGCAGATGCCCCAGAGTCGCAACCCACTTAAGAATCGTTGAGTAGGTTTGCGTAACTTTCGGATCCGCCGTGGCATGAAAGAATTCTTCAGGGACTTCATCCCTGACCCATGCACTCAGCACATCTTTCCCCTTTAGCAGTTCACTGCGAACCGGAATGATGCTTAAAACTCTGCCATTCCCAAAATGATCAAGCAGAGCCTGCCAATATGCGGGGCAAAACGAGAATCGGTAATGACTCCGGTGTGCCGTCATGAATGTATCCGCATCGAGCAGGTACCCGTTTGCCTCCTTCATCGCTCGTCCTGTTTCCTCAGGAAGTCCGCATACTTGTCAAACGTGCTGCCGTGCAGCCGAGTCAAATCGAAGGCCTGCTGATAAGACAAACGTCCCATTTCGGCAGCGGCCACAACCGCTCGACCAAAACGATGTCCCAGTCGTGCATTCTGTGTGCGGTAAAAATCACCGCCACCCTTTTTGGATTTGTCTCGCAGGCGCAGTTCTTCCATATATGAGTGATAAAACGAAAAGAAATCATCCGCCGTGATTAACTTCAAGTCCTTCGCTCGTCGAGCCACGACAATTGGGCTGACTTTGAACCGTCTGGCCAACACACGAAACGGACTCCCATCGAGCACGCACTTTGGCCAAAGAGACTTGAGCTTTGCAGCAGGAACCAGGAACTCTGCTGCCACTCGGTTACAGAATTTCTCAACGTCAACGCTCGCCGGATGCATATCCACCAGATTATTCAGAGCGTCTTCACCGATCCAGATATGCACCAGTTCATGGACAAGAGTAAACATCTGCGCGGCTTTGGAATCACTTCCATTGACAAAGATCAGTGGTGCAATGTCGTCGCTCAGAACAAAGCCACGGAATTCCTCAGGGTCCAGAGAGCGATTCGGACTATTTCCGACGACCCCATTGACAAAGACAAGGATTCCCGATCTCTCAATCTGCCGGATCAGATCACGAAGTGCGTCTTCCCAGGTGTCATGGTCCGTTGCCCAGGTCTGGCGTAGCTGCAGCCATCGACGCAAGCTACCAACCATCTCTTCAACGCTACTCTTTGTGCTCTCTGAGTTCACATACGGAAGCGGCGCATGACCTTCTTCCAACAGAAACTCCCTCATCCATGCCTGTCGGAGCTGCATCTCCTGAATTGTATCAATCAAATCTGGACTTGGCCGCCGCACCCGTTTGTCTCGTATCGTCCGATAGTCCGGGATGGGAATGTTCTCAACCGGGGGCCGATCGAGGAACAGATAACCGAATGGCACCCTTGCTTTGCTGGCAAAACTCTGCAGCATGTTGAACGTCGGCTGCTTCTTCTGGTCGATCCAGTCCTTAACAGCGGACGGAAAATCCTCAAGCTGCAAACCAGAACGGTCAACCGCCCAGCGAATCAGATCAGGATTAACATGCACCACGTTTGCCATATCGATCAGTCTGCAACATCCACTTCAGAGTCCTATACGACCAACGATTTTACCATCGACAACTGAAACGAGTGAACCAGAATCCAGAACCTGCAAATTCCCGGGAAAACCGCGGCTTTTCGAGTTTTGCGGCGGACGGTCGTCATTTCCTGCTCTGCCTGTGTTCGCTTCACCTTATTCAGTTTCCGATCATACGGACCAGACCTGCATGCCTGCCATTCCCGGCAAGTCGCCACAATGCCGCGGCGTGAGCAATATGCCGATAACCATCGGGATTGGCAACTAAGTCCTCGGGGGATCGATGCAGTCCAGCGCATGCACCGCGTAGAAGTGGACCTCGGTATTCCCGGTGATGAGCAGGCAGAGACACCCGAAGCCTTTCCGTCCATTCCGGCTAAACTGGCGGTGTCGCTCACGCACGTTCGGCGTTGCCCGGTGTTTTTTCTTTCCGTCGGGGGGCACACAAGACAAGCAGCAGCGGGGACGCTAAGCTGTTTTTCGTTGTGTCACTGGCCGAAGGGCCGGATTACCGTGCGGTCGAGAGGAATGTGGTTATGTGGGGAATTCAGCGACAGGACGCCGTGGCAGACGGCCACGGGCCGGAGTGCGGGGCGGGGCAGATGCTGCGAGGCTGTTCATTCATGTGTCTGTCGGGGCTGGTCTGGGCCGCTTTCGCGGTGCCTTCTGTCGCGTCCGACCGGATCAACTGGCCCACTCGGTCCGGTCCAACGCTGAACAGCCTGGTGGCGCCCGAGGACGCTCAGGGGTTGCCTGTCACCTGGTCTGAAGAGCCTGCCACAAGTCTCGCCTGGAAAACTCCGCTCGAGGGCTTTGGGCATTCCGTACCTGTCATCGGCCACAATCGCATCTGGCTGACCGCCGCCACCAAAGATGGCACGAAGCAGTACATCTACTGCCTGGATCAGGAGACCGGTCGGATCCTGCATCATCAATTGCTCTTTGAAAATCCGGAACCGGAGCCGCTGAAGAATGAAGTGAATACCTATGCCTCCCCATCCTGTGCCCTTGAGGACGGTGCGGTGTACATTCATTTCGGTTCGTATGGCACCGTCCGCATGAATGCCGACACGTATGAAATTGAATGGGAGCGTCGGGATATTCGCTGTCGCCATTTTCGGGGTCCGGGTTCTTCCCCGGTGCTCTGGAACAATCTGCTGATTCTGACATTTGACGGGGTCGATGCTCAGTTCCTGACAGCTCTGGATCGTCGCACCGGGAAAACCGTCTGGCGAACGGATCGCACCACGGATTATGGGGATCTGGATGAAAACGGGCAGCCAAAGCTGGAGGGTGACATCCGCAAGGCCTACGGCACGCCATCGCTGGTGGAGGTCAATGGTCGGTGGCAGGTGGTTTCTGTTGGCTCCCGCGCGGCGTTTGCCTACGACGCTGAAACGGGAAAGGAGCTGTGGACCATTCGGCATGATGATTTCAATGCGTCGTCTCCACCATTGTTTTATCGAGGCCATGCGATCATCAACACGGGCTCAAGGAATTCCAATCTGGTGTCCGTGCGACTGGATGCGTCCACGCGGGGCGATGTGACAGAAAGTCACGTCGTCTGGAATCGCGACAAGGGCAATTCCGACCTGAGTGCTCCTGTGTTGATCGGCGATCGGATTTACAGCATAGCGAACAACGGGGTGATCAACTGTGTCAATGCGGAGACGGGCGAAGAGGTCTGGAAGGGCCGCGCAGATGGGACGTTTACCGCCTCGCCCATCGCTGCCGGTGACCGGATCTACTTCTGCAACGAGGAGGGCGACACGTTTGTCATTCGAGCTGGTGAGACGTTTGAACAGATTGCCAGAAATCGGTTGAACGAGGGGATGCGGGCGTCCCCGGCTGCCGCCGACGGCATGCTGTTCCTGCGTACGTTTTCGCATCTGTATGCGATTCGCGGAAGCGAACGGGCTGCCGGTTCCCGATAGTCTTATCCCGAGATCGGCGAACGACGGAAACGTCAGCGGCGAGTTTCGTCAACTTTGCCTGGTGCGGTCGTTGTGACCATAGCGGGGCAAAAGCAGCGGAGCCCGATGTGGAAGTAGACGGCGGTTTCCGACAGGACTGGCTCGGTCCGGAATCAACTCCTGTATCCAGCCGCTGCAAAGGCTCAGGGCAACAATTCCCAGCGGACGATGTGGCCGACGGGGCTGCCTGATTCAACCTCGACACACAGTCGACATCACACTGGAAAAGAGTGGTCTGAACAGCATGAAAATCAAAGCCATAGAAACACTGGTCTGTCATGCCCGCATGCGGAACTGGATCTTTGTCAAGGTGGTCACAGATCAGGACGGATTGATTGGCTGGGGCGAAGCGACTCTGGAATGGCACACGCGAAGTGTGGTGGCAGCGATTGAGGACCTGTCGCAGTTGCTGGTTGGCCAGGATCCGACGCGGATTGAGTTTCTGTGGCAGATGATGTACCGGCAGCATTTCTGGCATGGCAATGGCATTGTGCGAGCGACGGCGATTGCCGGGATTGATCTGGCATTGTGGGACATTCTGGGCAAGGTGGCGGGGATGCCCTGCTCAAAGCTCTGGGGTGGGCCAGTCCGGGATCATGTGCGCACGTACTGCCATCTGGGCGGTGGCCGCATGGAGGACTTTTATGAAACGTCTGCGGACGATGCGCAGCGATTTGCGGACCTGGCGCGACAGGCCGTGGCCGATGGATTTACGGCCTTCAAATCCATGGCTGTCCCGCCGACGCTGCCACTGGAAGGTCTGAAGCCGATCCGTACGGCGGTGCAGGCGGTGGCAGCGATGCGCGAGGCGGTTGGGGAATCGATCGATATTATGGTGGACTGCCATGCGCGGCCGTCGCCGGCAATGGGGCTGCAGTTCGCGAAGGCACTGGAACCCTATGGTCTGTATTTTCTGGAAGAACCCTGCTGGCCGGAGAGTGTGGAGGGGCTGGCCGCAATCGCCGCCGCTGTCACAACTCCGATCGCCACCGGCGAACGAGTGACCAGTCTTGCAGCATTTCGGGACTTGTTTGCCGCGCGCGCCTGTGCCGTTTGTCAGCTCGATATCACGCACTGCGGCGGCCTGAGCGAAGCGCGGCGGATTGCGGCACTGGCGGAAGCGTGGAGATTGTCGCTGGCTCCCCACAATCCTCAGGGTCCGGTCAGCACCGCGGCGTCACTGGAATTCGGCTTTTCGCAACCAGCCTACATGATTTGTGAAACGGTGCACGAGGATGTGCCGTGGCGTCAGGATGTGGTGCAGGAGGGCTTTGTGGTGGAAAAGCAGGGTCGAATTGTCCGCCCGAACACCCGGCCAGGACTGGGGATCAACATCAACGAAGCGGAAGTGCGGAAGCATCCCTTTCAACAGGAATTGCTGCAACGCGTGTTCTACACGGACGGCAGTGTCGGGGACTGGTGATGACGCCTTACGGAAAACGCACGGCTTAGAAACTGCCGGAGCGCTCCGGGCGGGCCTCGGCGTCAAAGATCATCAGCGTCGGTTGTCGGCAGTGCGGACAGGGAATCTGAAAGCGGCTGGTGACTCGAGTGATGGCTCGCAGATCCGGGTTGGCCAGCAGCAGGTTTCCGAGCGAATCAAAACCAGCAGCGCGAGTGCCCTCGGGCACGAAGGCGACACTGGGCACCTGACCATCGTCGGGCCTCTGATCCAGAACTTCAAACAGACCGGTTCGTTCGGGACTGAGAGCGTCGGCGGTGCTGAGCGTGACCTGTCTTCCATCGGGTCGTGACAACAGCCGCTGCGACTGGGAGTGGCCAAAGCCGGTCTGACGCAGCGTACCGGCCACGTCCAGCGACAGCACGCGGCCGCCGGACACCAGCACCTCGGTCCCACCTGCGGGGTTGGCCGCCAGATCCAGCACCGGTTCCGTCAACTCTGCCAGCGGAATGATTTCGCCATCGGTGTTCAGTTGCAGCAGACGTCTTTCGCTGGCGAGGACAAATTCGCCGACGGCATTCCTTGCGAAGGCGGACGTTGGAAAGTGCAGGGTCTGCAGCAGAAATCGGCGACCTTCCGGTGTGATCTGGTACAGGTCCGCTTCGCCTGCCGTGGACGTCAGTGCGTAGAGGGAACCATCGGCATCGAGGCTGATGCGGCGCAGATTGGGCAGGTTTTCTGCCACCAGGCTGACCGCGGAGAATTCATCGAGGCGAAAAATACAGTTCGCTTTTTCGTCGGCAATAAACACGTGACCTGCTGTGCTGACGCGGAGGTCTACGGGTGAGATGACTTTCACAGGCAGACGTTCGATCACAGGCCGAGACCGAACGACGATTGGATCGTGCTGATGCGGCTGCAGTTGCCCAAGGACGTCATTCGCGGGCGGCGGGTCCACGGTTTGTTGAGCATGCGCGAGACTGCCGGGAGCGGTGCCAAGCACAAGTGCCAGCAGCCATCCTGACAGATTCTTTTGAGGAATTACCGGTTCATAGCCCATTTTCGCAACGTATCCGAAGAACTTTGGCCCGCCCTTGAGACACTGCGATCAGCGAGTGCGTGTTGCAAGTATCCGCCGCAGTCTCACCCGCGTCAACAAATTCAACCCGAGTTCGGGCGAATTTCGGGGCAGAAAAAGGGGGCGGGAACCAATAGTGCAGAGCACCCTGCGGGCAGGGCAGAAAAAGGGGTCAGGAACCAATAGTACAGAGCACCCTGCGGGCAGGGCAGAAAAAGGGGTCAGGAACCAATAGTGCGGAGCACCCTGCGGGCCTTTTGGCTATTGGTTCCTGACCCCTTTTTCTGCCCACTTTTGGCTATTGGTTCCTGACCCCTTTTCTGCCCACCATTTTTCTGCCCCTTCAGGCCTCGTCATCCAGCCCGGAGAACAGGTCCCGCGTTTGTGCCGCCGCAGGCTTCCGACGTTTCTTCGTGGATTTCACGGTTTCTACTCGCTGAGAATCAGCGGACGCCTCGGCGGATTTTGATGGAAACGGCTCGCTGCTCTGTTCCACGGCGGACTGACCAGCTGTGATCTGCTCCGGCGCAGGCTGCTTCCCGGGGTCTGTCTGACGGCTGACCAGTTGTTTCAGGGAATCGAGTGTATCGGCATCTTCCACGCGTTTGTCTTTCCTCCAGCGCGCGATTCTGGGGAAGCGCACGGCGATTCCGGACTTGTGCCGACCGGACAATTGCATGCCTTCGAATGCCAGTTCGAAAACCAGTTCCGGTCGGACACTGGACACGGGCCCAAACCGCTCAATGGTGTTGTCACGGACAAACCGATCGACCTCTTCAATTTCAGACTTAGTCAGACCGGAATAGGCTTTGGCAAAGGGGACCAGTTGGTCGCCGTCGCGAACGGCAAAGGTGAAATCGGTGAAGCGACCGGCGCGACGACCGTGCCCCCGCTGAGCGTAGAGCAACACGGCATCGCAGTGAAAGGGTTCCGTCTTCCATTTCCACCAAACACCTGTGACGCGTCCAACACCGTAGGCGGCACTGGCACGTTTCAGCATCAGCCCTTCCACCTGATGTTCACGGCTGGATTCTCGCAACCGCACACAGTCGGCCCACGACTCAGGTTGCAGGGGTTCAGTGATGTGCAGGCAGGGGTCGGTCAGGCAGGACGCAAGTTTGGACAGTTTCTGCCGGCGTTCGATCGCTGGCAATTCGCGAACATCGCACCCATGTTCCTCCAGCAGGTCGAAGATCAGAAATCGCACGGGAATCGTGGCCTGCAATCGAGGACTTGCGGTGCGTCGATGCACCCGCTTCTGCAGTTCAGCAAAGGGCAGCAGCCTACCGTCCCGCCACGCGGTGATTTCGCCATCCAGAACCGTGCCATCGGGCAGGGTCGCCAGTGCCCGCTCTAATTCGGGAAAACGTCCGGCCAGTAATTCTTCCCCGCGCGACCAGAGAAACACCTGACCGCTTCGGCGAATGGCCTGAGCGCGAATTCCGTCCCATTTCCAGTCGACGATCCAGTCCGACACGGGCCCGAGCCGGGTTGGTGTTGCAGAGACGCTGGTGGATTCGCCAGCGACAGACTCCGATGGAATCACAGACGCCGCAGCGGACTCTTGGCTCGACGAAGCCTCACGGGAAGTTTCTGCGGTGAGTTCCTGTTCCCCGTCACCTTCATTCCGCAGTGCCAGGAGTTCCTCACAAACCTGCTCGGGCAGTGCGTGCGCCAGACAGAACGGAAACGGACGGCTGACGTCGGTGTCCTCAGTTTCCGCAGACAGCAGCGATTGAAAGAATGCGGCAGTGGGCGTCCAGTGGCCCATGAGTCGATGCGCGAGGACTTCCGCAGAAACCCCACTGGCCTGCGCCAGCGCGCGGACCACCAGTTTCTGGGAGACACCGACACGAAACCCACCCGTCAGCAGTTTGTTGAAGACCAGACGTTCCTGCTGCCCCAGCTGCTCCCAGGCCTCCACGATCGCCGCTCTGCGCTGCTCGTCTGTGCCGGAGGAAAGCGGCTGAAGACGGTGAGTGACCCAGTAGTGCAGTCCCTCGGCAGACTCCGACACAGCTCCGGGCAGCAGCAGCGCAATCGTCTCTGCAAGATCCCCGGTGAATTCCCGACTCACTTCAAACAGCCACTCCGGAATGCCGGCCAGCTCCGCACACCACTGCTGTAACTGGCGAATCAGGATGCTGCGACGGGGCCGATTGCCGCACAGAAACCAGGTGGCCCAAACCGCGTCTTCCGGAGGAACGCTTCGGAAGTACTCAACCAGAGACTCAACACGCACGTTGGTCCTGGTCGTACTGTCCAGCTCCTGGCAAAGTTTGGCGAAGCGTTTCATGCGGTCGATTCTAGTGCTCGGTCAACCAGAAACCATCATTTCTGCGACGGAAAAGCGGGCGAGTTGGGGAGGGCACGCGGCTGGGAGGGCGCGGCTCCTGCTAAGCCGCGCGCGGATTTTCGGCTCGGGTGGAACCTCGCCCTCCCTGAACTGCGTGCATGATTTGCGGATCCAGTCCGTGGGTTGACACCTACGGCGACATGCTGCCGCCGCTTCGCAGCTGAATCGCAACAACACAGTTCGTTCCCGAAAATGCAAAACTGATTTACGGTTTGGCAGGAACTGCGCCCTGGGATAGCGAAACGGCGGCGATATGGGAGGTCCGGGGCGTTTTCGGCCTGGTCGCGGAAAGGTAGTTGTTTCATTGTTTCGCCAGTGAAAATCCAACAGGCACGTTTCGGCGGAGCGAAACGCGACAATCTCCTGGTTGAACACCGTTTCGCCATCCCAGCCGCGTCCTCCCGGAGAACGCCCCCATTTCTGAACGCCAACATCGGGAATCCTTCCAACCGTTCGGCGCCCGTGGTACCTTGTGTTGGCCGAAGTCAGATTCCAGCAGCCGGCTGCACCGCGGCCTCGCGGTCACGCCATCGACGGGCGACGCTCTGACTGCGGTCTGTGGACATTCTCCACTGCTGTCCGCGTTATCCTTCCTTCCGGCGACCGTCATGATTTTTCTCCTCGACAATTACGACTCGTTCACCTTCAATCTGGTGCAGCGGATCGGTGAAATCGATCCCTCAGCAGAAATTCGAGTGGAACGTAATGACCAGATCACGCTGGAACAGATCGAGGACCTGAAGCCGTCGCGAGTCATCGTGTCGCCTGGTCCGTGCAGCCCGAAGGAAGCCGGCTTATCCTGCGACGTAATTGCCCATTTCGGCCGCAAAATGCCGGTGCTCGGTGTCTGCCTGGGACACCAGTGCATGGCAGAAGTCTTCGGGGCCAAAGTCGTGCGTGCCAGCCGTCTCATGCACGGAAAAACCTCACAGATCTCGCACACCGGAAAAGGTATCTTTGCCGGAGTTCCCAATCCGTTTCAGGCCACCCGCTATCACAGTCTGATCGTCCCGCAGGAAACCATTCCGGACTGCCTGGAAGTGACCGCGTGGGTCCAGGATCCGGGACAGCCTTTTGAAGTCATGGGCATGCAGCATCGCGATCTGCCCGTGCACGGCGTGCAGTTTCACCCCGAAAGCTTCCTGACAGAAAAAGGCTACGACCTGCTCCGAAACTTTCTCGCCCTGTAATCCGCCTGACCCATCGCACCTGTCGACCAGCACGACGCGCGGGCCCCGGGTCGGTACGCTGGTCATACGCCGGTAACAGGTCACTCCCCGGACCATCCTGATTCGTTCATTTCGTTCAGATTGTGACATGCAACCGCCACGCCGATGGCCCTTGAAAACGTTCACAGAGGGTGTACGTACATCAGGCATCAGAAAACAGTCTGCCCGGTTCGCGTGCGGCTTGCCCCACCGTGCTGCACTTCGTTTCAGCAACCTGCATTGATTTTCCGAAAATTGCCCGCAATTCAGCCAAAAAAATGGCCGCTGTTTTTTTCTCTCAGCTTGGCACTGGGATTGCTGTGGTGGATTGTATGAGGGCAGTGTCGCTCGAACGCCAGTCGAAGTTCCAGCCAACCACCGCTGCAAATGGATGCTTCTGGCGACAGGGTCATTCAGGTTCCAGGTAGACAGGAGCCGTTGTAATGCAGGTTTTTCCAGAGTGGTTGGCAGTTTCCCGGCAATCCTGTGTGTGTCTTCGTGCTGATCCCGGCTGTGTGCGTGATGCTCGTGCTTCGTTTCGACGTCGAAAAAGTAACGGCTGGCATGTCCCGCCAGGTGTCCTGAAAATCCCGGACCTGGCCGACATCTGAAGGCCGGCCCCGTATTAATCGTGCTCTGAACTGTCAGTGCTTCCCGTCACTGTGTCCGAAACGCCTCCAAGTCCGCTTTCTTGTTCGGAATGGTCATGAGTCTCAGGCGTATCCTTATCGTAGACAGCGATCATGCGACCATCCGTCGCCTGTGTGCCCTGCTGCGACCGTTGCCTGCAGAGATCATGGTGGCTGGTAGCCGTTCGGATGCAATGGAATTGTGCCTGAGAAGTCCTTTTTCCCTGTGTCTGATTGCCCATGGTCTGATCGATGGCAACGGTCTGCCGTTGCTGAAGGAGGTTGTATGGGGACGGGGTGCGGTTGTCGGCGTTCTGATGTCGCGTCACGCAGATCTGCGAGTGATACAGCAGGCTCTCGATTCGGGGTACTCCCATGTCGTGCAGCAACCACTGGATCTGCGTCAACTCAAACCACCGCTGCAGCGAGTCTTCGGCAGCGAGGTCGAATGTCTCAGTTTCGAACAGGAAAGCGGCTGTCCGTGTACCAATACGAATTCTGATCTGCCCGATCTAAGATCCATTGCGTCATTGTCTCTGGCGCAGATCCGTCATGGCTTGTCGGTGGCGGACCTGATCCGAGTGATTCGCTCGGTCGACTATCCATTCTCCGGGAAGGAAAGGTTGGAATACTTCGACCGCGATACCCTGGAGCGCGTTGTGTGCCTTGTGCGACGCTGGAGCCAGCAGCGTCTGGCCGCAGGGCCAGCTGAGAACAATGCTGATTTTTCCGAGGAAGATCAGCGTTTTGTCATGTCCGCAGAGCCATCCCCGGAACCTTTAGGTCACCGTGTGTCTGCGTAAAGTCGCATGGCTCTGGTCTACGCTCAAAAGGTCAGCACGAACGGCCACTTCGGTAGTTTGATCGCTCTGGCCGGAGTTTTCATGCAGGCTGCACTGTATCGCGTGTCAGATTGAGCACGAGTCCGACAGCCTTGAATGCAGGCATCTGGCGGGAGAGGATCGTCGCAGTCTTTGCCTTCAACAGTCGGTTGGCTGGCAAACCATCATTCATTGCCAGCCGCAAGCTCGCGTGCGGTCAACCGAAACTCTTCCAGCCCGATCTGCGAGCCTTCTGAAAGCACCTCAGCGGTTGAGATGCTATTGCCGGGCTGCATTGGACGGACTTCCAGGCGAAAGCTGCGCGACTCACCTGGCTCCAGGCGTTTGACCGACACGTACACCTGGCGATCGTTGGGACGGTCCAGAAGATCGGCGTGGTCCAGTGAATCGTCCAGAGTCAGTCGCAGTTTAAGATCTGAGGCACTGAGATCTCCGGTATTCGTCACATTGAAGACCACACGCGTCCACTCCCCAACCAACGGAGTTTCAACGGGTTCTTCAATGGTCAGCCGCACATCCGCCGCAGAAATCGGCCGCCGTGAGACTGGATTGCGGGTGACTGGATCGCGTGTGACCGGATCGCGTGTGGTTGATGTACTGGAACGGGAGTCAGAGACCTGCGTCGGACTGGTCACAGCCAGCAGCGCAGAGACCTCGGTGTCGGATTCGAACAGTAGGTCGGAATCGGATTCCTGAACTGCAGTCGGGAAGACGGTGAACTGCAGAGTCCGATTTTCGGAGGGTCGCAGATCGTTGATGAGCCACGTGAGTGTGTCATCACGAAAAACGGGTTCAGGACTGGCGGCACGCACCAGAGTCTGGCGGGGCAAATGCTCGCGGACCAGCAGCCCGTCAATGACTTCCGTGCCCGGGTTGGTGATGCTGATTTCAATTAAAATCTCCCCGGATTCCGAGGCCGTCGGGGCACTTTTTTCCACTCGAATGTCCTGACTGGCGACCATCGCTCCCGGCAGAACCCGGATGTCCGATTCCAGTGCGCGCATCTCTGAGAATGTTGATTCGGGTAGACTTTCGTTGGTCCGCGTGGGAGAGCTGCGGTAATTACCAAGGTTGTCCCGCCAGCCGTCACGGCCGAGTGAGCTGAGCGCGCGTTCGATGAATCCCGGTTCCGGCAGCGACTCAATCAATTCGCCCAGAACACCTGTTTCCCCGAGACCATCCTGATCGGTAGTGCTGCCCAACCGCTGAAACGTCACATCCAGCAGAGGACGTGCATTCACATCCGATGCACCAGAGCCTTCGGGGACCTGCACATCCGCCAGGTCCGGACGAGGCCGAAATGGTACGCTGTCGGGACGGTTGAACACGAGATACTGCCCACCGCGGGGCTGATTGAGCATCAACGAATCATCGCGTTCGTTGCGGCTGAGGCTGACAAGTCTGGAAGGCGCTGCAGTCCGAAGTGCGGCAACACGATCGAGGACGCCACCTGAGTTCAACGGCTGAAAACTGTCGCGCTGCCAGGCCGCCGCATCCGTCGCCAGACCACCGCCCATCAAAAACAGCACCAGACATAATCCAGCACTGCCGGAAACCGCTGCCACGACCCACGACAAATGCGTCAATGTAAAGATCGCCGTGACGTCGAACAGCTGGCCCGCCCCGGCGAAGAAACGCAGAATCATGCGGAATAAAGGGCTGAGCCACTGGCCTTCAAACAGTCCGTTCAGTCGCAGGCTGTCGCCGTAGAGTGTGCTGAGAAACAGCACGCCCAGCAGGCAACCGCAGATGAATAAGATGAAGGAAGACATGCAGCTAACATCCTTGCGTCAGCACTTCGCCAGCGGAACTGTCAGCCCAGGGACAGACCGCCTGAACACACGAAGGCTCACGAGTTCTAGCAAATTCACCATCTTTTGTGAATTGAAAACCCGCAGAAGACGCCCATTTCGCCCAGCTTCAGGCAGCTCTCGAAAGATTAAGCACCCTGAACATCAACCGCCATTCACCCATTTCGACTGAGCAGCAAGCCATTCACCGCACTCACACAGGCAATTCGGTGCTCACCGCTCAGACTTCGGAATGACTTTGGAATTGGAAACACTTCGAGGACACTTCGTCGGAGCGAAACGCACCAATCTGTTAGCTCGAGGCACGGCCGCCAGAAACCGGCCGCACGTTGATCGTCCGAAGTTGCCGGGATATCGGCGGCTCAATGTCCAAACTATGTCGCTGCGTCAGGCGCGAATTGGATCAGGGCTTGAGACAACACGGGAAAGTTGCCGGCCGCACGCTCACCACGCGTCCGAACCAAATTCTCCCTGAGTCACTGCGGCCACGAGAGCTCGCCCGCTCGAGATCGGAGAGTGCATTCCCTGCTGTTCGGCCGCCCGAGGCGCTCTCTTCAGAAACCGCGCCCGGATTTCTTCCATCCGCTGCCGGTTGACGCCAAGATCCGAGTAACCCACGCGGGATGCAGACCGAAAATGGATCCGCGCGGAACTGACTTCGTGGAAGAATTCCACATCATCACAGAATCGAAACAGCAAACTGCGAAATTCAACCCGCAGGTAGTCGTTCGACGATTCCACCACCGTGACTCTGGGCATCTCGCGTACGACCTCTTCCAGCAACTGCAGAGGATTCGGTTCCTGAAATGCAGCATTCAGCGGGGCAATCCAGTGCTCCTGATCTTCTGCCTGCGTACACACGCAATTTGGAGACACCGGACAGGCCGCCAATCGCCCGTTGCGAACTCCCAGATTCCGCGGAGGCCCCGCTGAAAGGCTGAGAATCAGCAGGCCGATCAAACCGGTCGCCACACACAGCACAGCAGTCAGCATCGCAGAAATCACGAGTTTATTCCCCAAAATACCCTTAGTCATCGTCGCCAGTCCCAAACTGAATCCACGCTGCCAAATCCACGTCCTGATCAGCCCACCTTTGCCCGGTGCGTTTGCCTGCCAGTACGAGTCCGATAGCCTCTGTGCCTGCAGGGGTGAGTCCGATCGGGATTTGCACCCACATTCAGTCGGAACGCCACACCCAACTTCCAAACCCAGCAGCGTAGGATTTGCGGTAGCCGGTTCTCTCTACGGAGTTTTGCCAGACTACCGTTCTGGCGTAAACCGCATCAAGGCCGACATTCTTAACCGGCCTCGTTGCCGGGCAACTGAGGCGAATCCCGAAAATGCGGAGAAACACCTGGTCACAACACGGGCAGCACCGGGCAATCAGTGCCGGCTAAGGCAACCCCGCCACCGTTCGCTGTGAGCAGAAGCCGCAGCCTGGCCCAACTGATCCGCCACCAAAGCCCTCGGAGGTCGACTACAGGCCGGGCCGAGGTGGTTTGATCGGAGCCTGTGCTGTATCCACTCCGCGCGCTCGAATCCGCCGTTTCCAGACACTGTCGCCGCAGGTGACGTACAGCACATCCCGATCCGGACCGCCGAAGGTGACATTTGACAGCCAGGCGGCTTTGGGTTTGCGGATAATAAAATTCACACGCCCCGGTTGATCCAGCACCTGAATTCCGAGGGCCGTGGTCACGTACACGCGGCCCTCTGTGTCCACGGTGATGCCATCCGCGTCGCTTCGGCCATGATCCGTAATTTGCAGCCAGCCATATTCCTGCTTCGCCGATAACCCGCCATCGGCGTTGATCTGAAACGAGTAGCAGAAGCGACCATGGGTGTCGGAAACCGTCAGCAATGTCTGATCGGGGGAGGTGAACAGGCCATTCGGAAACTCAATTCCTGTGTCCACTTCTTTCGTCTTCCCCGTTGCGTCAAAGTGCCAGACTTTCTTTGCCGTCGGTTCAGTGACGTAGCCACTTCCATCCGGCAGTACCACGAGGTCATTTCCGCGAATTCCGGTGGCGACCACTTCCATGGCCCCGTCAGCCGCATAACGTACGATCTGAGCGTCTTCGGTTCGGCAGCAGTACAGCTTACCGTCCGCCCCAAACATCAGCCCGTTTGATTTTGCCGTATTTTCGGCGAACACCTGCACCTTGCCGTCGGTCGTGACCTTATGAATCGTGTTGCGCGGAATGTCGGTGAAGAACAATTCACCCGCAGCATTCACCGCAGGCCCCTCCGTGAAACCATGGCCCTCGCTGACCAGTTGCCAGTCTTCGCCGTCCAGCAGCAGATCCATCCGACGCTCGCGGGCTTTGCCTGGCTTCAGCGGCTGCGGATAGTCGCGCCACAGCCACGTCAGGGCTTCGGGAAGAATGGCAGCACTGTGCTTGCCGTTGTGACCACCCTCGCCCCAGACATGATGCACGTCATAACCAGCATACTGCAGGGCCGACAGCATCGCCTGATTGGCGTGCCACCAGCTGCCCGCATAAATATCAAGGTCGCGGCTGCCGTCCTGCAGAAAGATTCGCAGGGGCTTGTTTTCCATCTTACGAACCAGTCCTGGAAACTGATCACCGCCTCGGAGGGCCACGTAGGTTCCGATGGTGCTAAGCACTCGTCGGAAGGCATCCGGCCGTTCCCAGGCTGCGTTGAAGGCACAGATCGCGCCGGAACTGGCTCCGGCGATGCAGCGGTCATCCGGATTGTCACTGAATTTCCAGGTTTTGGCGACCTCCGGCAGCATTTCTTCGATCAGAAATCGTGCGTACCGGTCTCCCAGTCCGTCGTATTCGAAGCTGCGATTGTAACGGGCCTCTGCGTCTTTGTGGGGCGCCGGCACCACACCGGGACTGACAAAAATCCCGATCTGCACCGGAATCCGCCCCTCGTGAATCAGATTGTCCAGAACGGTCGGCAGCTTCCAGCCATTGGCCATACCGGGACCGTCCTGAAGAATCATCAGACAAGGAGGTTTCGCAGCATCGTACTGCGCCGGCACATAGACAGAATATTCACGAACCGTGCCCGGGAAGATGGCACTACGGAACTCAAATGGGCCCTCAACCCGCCCCTTCGGAACATTATCGCGAGGAACCGCTTCGGGAGGCACCGGATAGGTTTCTTCCTGTGCAATCAGCGGCTGCAACATTATCAGTGACACCAACATCAGTGACATCAACGCCGCCAGTGTTTTCAAAAACCGCATGCCGCTGCTTCCTTGTGGGGGAATCGGGGTGGGGGAATCGGGACTGTGAGATGGTCAGGAACATGGCGCAAAGTCTAGCACCTGTCCCCGCTACGGTCGTGTCTGGAGGAAAAGTTTTTGGCTGACAAACAGAGTTCATTGACAGCTTTTTTGCGGGACGCAGACTGCCTGCCAAACGTAATTCTTCCGTTTACAACACCGAAAATGCAAAAAACAGATGAAAATATCCGTATTTATTGACGCTCGCGGTTTGTCGCATATCCTGCATACCTTATAAGTGTTTCTCAGTGACGTGCACAGTCACTGCCATCTTTGACGGTACCTTCAAGCACGGCATCAGGCAGTTTTTATGCACACCATGATCCCTGGTGATTGCCCGGACTGTGACGCCAACGACAGTGTACGGCCGGACCCACGACTTTGGCGGCGATTACCGAACATGCTGCGGTTGAAAATCCCTCTGTTCTGCCGGAAATGCGGAGCTCGGTTTGCCGTACGAGTCTGGCCGACATGGTTAGCACGCGTGATCTATTTTTTGTTTCCCTGATCAACTCCCAGAGCGCTCGGTCAGGATAGCAAAATGCTGTTGAACCCGCAGGATTCTTGGGCTCCAGGATTCCGGGGCCAGCCATCTGTCGCGGGCAGGATTCCGGGGCCAGCCATCTATCGCGGTCCGTTACAAGTGAATGCTTCAAAGACACTTGCGTCGACGGATCGGTGGAATTCCACGGGGTGAGATAGGGGAGTTAAGGAGC
>CAIYBH010000146.1 GCA_903924405.1 uncultured Planctomycetaceae bacterium
CCTGTGGGCGGGCAATAGAAGCCACAGTTGCGAGCCCTTCGGTGCGCCCAGACAGAGTCGCTCGGCCCCGGACGGCTTGCCCTGTTCTGCTTTGCTGCGGGGCCAACATCTGGAGATCCCGCTGTTTCGCGTGAGTCATCAGGGGGCACCACGCGGATGAGAGATTGTTAATGCCAATCCCAACCCCCTGAATAGCAGTTGCAGGACTCGTCAGCCCCGTCAAATGACAGATGGATGGCCCTCTTTAAGCCGGCCCTCTTGAAGCCGTTTCGACTGAAGGGACGATTGAATCCAGCGGGGCACACGCCTGTCGTCCCTTCGGGACTGCAGAGCGCAGGTTGGAACCAATCCACGGGCTCGCGCCCGTGGCTTTATCCTGCCGCCACTCCGTGGCTGAAACACCATCTGAAGAATGAATGGCACGAAACCTGGCACGAAATTTGGCATTTGTAAATTTGGGGCCATCCATCTGCAGGTTTTGTCGTCGCCGACGTCGGCAAACTTCGCTCGCAGCTCTTTGAAGGTCATTCGCTGTAGTGCAGCGACCTCGTGTGTCACGTTGAATGCCATGTTTTTGCCCCGATGTCCTCGCCACTCTGGACCCTCAACCGTGCCGATCATTGCGCCCGGTTTGCGGGCGAACATCAAGTCGACTGGCCGAGAGGTCCGGAGAGTTCTGCCAGGTGACCGCGATGCGTTCAAGCAGGCTGCGGATGGCGGCGGCGAAGAGAGCGGCAAGTTCAGACCGCGGGGCGGATTCCGTTCGGTGTTTATTCTGAAACAACAGACTCCGCTCCAATTTCTGTTCAGTGCTCTTGCCCTGGAGTGGCATGAAGTCGAATGCTCAGTGGTGCGTCTGCCACGTTACCCCTGCTGCTCCCAGTACCCAAACTGCCGACGAGTATGGGCAACGGCCACGATTAAAACGATATCGTCTATCAGTCGATACACAAGACTGTATGGATAACGGCTCAGCAGGTGCTGGCGATGACGGTTGTCGCACAAGGGCCATCGACCCGGAGCTTGTACGATCTCCGCGATCGCTCGCTCAACGGCTTCTTCAAACCCCTCTGCTGCACTTTCACTTCTGGAGAAATACCAGTCGAAAGCATCGTCGTAATCACTAGTGGCTCCCGGCAGGAAATATACCTCAGCCACGAGTTGCCTGCCGTCGTCGCGCTCGGTCTTTGACATCGGCCCATGACAACGCCTGGGCTCCGCCCGCATCAAATTCCCCGGATCGGCGGCTGATTTCCGCAAGCCATGCATCGTCCAGCGGTGCAGCGTTCGCGGGCGAGAAGGTGGCAATGAGGGTCGTGACGAGTTCAGCACGCTCTGATTCCGTCAACGCCAGAGCCTCTTCGATCACACGTTCCAATGATGCGACCATGTACTTAACCTTTCCATTCGCAGTCCGCCGTATGAATAGCGTCCCCAGGCGCCACCGACAGATTTCTCGCTTCGCATGATAATGTCTCTTCCCGGAGTGTGATACTCCAGCAGCACTGGATAACCGGAGAATTTGGCGGCGAATTTGGGGCGAATTTGGGGCCATCCATCTGTTCGTTTTGTTGTCGGCGAATCCGGGGCCATCCATCTGTTCGTTTTGTTGTAAGTACATTTTTCACAAGGGTTTGCGGGCTATAACTCACTGCTAACGGCCGGTGTGGAGATTTCGTGAGCATGGCCGCTCTTGCGTTTGCTGGCAGGTGGAGGCCTGTGGGCGGGCAATAGAAGCCACAATTGCGAGCCCTTCGGTGCGCGCAGACGAAGTCGCTCGGCCCCGGACGGCTTGCCCTGTTCTGCTTTGCTGCGGGGCCAACATCGGGAGATCCCGCTGTTTCGCGTGAGTCATCAGGGGGGCACCACGCGGATGAGAGATTGTTAATGCCAATCCCAACCCCCTGAATAGCAGTTGCAGGACTCGTCAGCCCCGTCAAATGACAGATGGATGGCCCTCTTTAAGCCGGCCCTTTGTGCATCATGCTCAGCGCCGCGGTGCTCATGCTCGAAATGATCGATCCGCGTTTTCGC
>CAIYBH010000147.1 GCA_903924405.1 uncultured Planctomycetaceae bacterium
GGTCAGGAACCAATAGTGCGGAGCACCCTTCGGGCCTTTAGGCTATTGGTTCCTGACCCCTTTTTCTGCCCCCGTTTTTTCACACCAGGATCGGCTGAATCACGGACCCATGCACGTCCGTCAGCCGACGTGCAATCCCGTTGTGCTGAAACGTCAGACGCAGGTGATCCAAACCCAGCAGGTGCAGGATCGTCGCATTCAGATCATGGACGGAGAGCACATCTTCCACGGCACGAAATCCCAATTCATCCGTCTGCCCATAACTGACTCCAGCGCGAATTCCGGCACCAGTCAGCACCGCCGTGAATCCGTTGGGATTATGATCCCGCCCGGCAGCCCCCTTCTGAAACATCGGCATCCGTCCGAATTCCGTGCACCAGACCACCAGTGTGTCTTCCAGCAATCCACGCTGGCGTAAATCGCGGATCAACGCGGCTGTCGGCTGATCCATGATCCGTCCGTGAATATCGTATTGCTCCCGCAGCGCCTGATGGCCGTCCCAGTTCAGGCGACCACCACTGGCATAGGCCCCATTGAACAACTGCACAAAACGGACACCCTTTTCGATCAGCCGTCGCGCCAGAATACAGTTGCGAGCATACCCCAGCCGCACCGGATCGGATTCATCATCCGCGCCATACATCTTCAGAATGTGTTCCGGCTCCGCGGCCAGATCACTGATTTCCGGTACCGAACTCTGCAACCGCGCGGCCAGTTCGTAACTGGCAATTCGTGCAGCCAGTTCGGTATCGCCGGGATTCAGTCGCAGGTGATCTTCATTCAGCATCTTCAGCAGATCACGAGCTGCCAGGTCGTTCCCACGGCTAATGGATTCCGGGGCTCTGAGATTTCGAATGGGCTGCGCGGAATTGAATGACGTGCCCTGAAACACGGCCGGCAGAAACCCGGGCCCCCAGTTGTTCACGCTGGCCTGCGGAATTCCCCGCGGATCCGGGATAGCCACGAACGCCGGCAGGTTCTGATTTTCACTGCCCAGCGCGTACGTCACCCACGCTCCCAGACTGGGAAATCCATCCTGCACAAATCCGGTGGACAGGAAATTCTCGGCGGGACCATGCGTATTCGTCTTGCTGGTCAGTGTGTGCACAAAAGCAAAGTCATCCACCAGCTCCGCCAGATGCGGGATCATGTCCGAGACCATCTTTCCGGTCTGTCCATGCGGTCGGAAGTGATACTGTGGACGCGCAAGATTGCCCGCCGGTCCCTGAAACGTCACACTCGGCCCCCCGGGCATCGGCTGTCCGTCCAGACGAATCAGTTCCGGCTTAAAGTCCCATGTTTCCAGCTGACTACACGCTCCGGCACAAAACACCACAAGGACATTCCGGGCTCGCGGCTGATGATGTCCCTGTCGCGCCGCGTGTGGCCGCGCTGGATCCACGACCGGCTGCCACGGTTCTTCCGCCATCAAGCCCTGTTCCTGCAGCAGGTGCAGCAACGCAATACTGCTCAGCGACGAAACCGTCCGGCCCAGAAAATCACGTCGCTCCAGCAGGCCTCGTCCCGCATGCGTGAGTGGCACCTCTGTCTGCTTTTCCCGCCCGCTCATCACTCCCTGCTCCCTTCTCTCACACCCTGCACCAAGCCTGACCTGTTCGCAGTCGCCGCAAACCAATCTCGTCCCCACACCATCGTCAGGGGACCATCAGAAACTCACTGCTGTTCAGGACCACTCGACACACCGTCTCGACCCCATGCTCTTCGGCAACCCGGACGGCGGCGTCACGCTGCGCTGCGGTCGGCCCATGCCCGACAGCCAGCTGAAAAATTCGTTCGATCTGGCCCGAAATCGTGCCCGGACGTTCTGCTGCTACACGAGCTGCAAACTGCCGGGAGCGTTCCACCACGAAAGGACTGTTGAACAGATTCAGCGCCTGGATTGCGGTGGTGGAGCGACTGCGACGCGGCATCGATTGACCGGCATCAGGACAGTCAAAGGCCCCGAAGACCGGCACCGTCTCCATGCGCACGCGGTGGGCATACACCATGCGCCGCATTTCCTCTGCCGTGAACTGTTCCACCGGCGGAAAACCATCCAATCCCCCTTTGCTCCTGAAAAAGTTGAACCCCGGTCCCCCGGCTTTCAGGTTCAGCTCTCCACTCAACTGCAGCATGCAGTCCCGAATCACTTCACTCTCCACCCGCCGCGATTCAAAATGCCACACCAGCCGATTGTCACGATCAACTCGAAGCCCGTCCTCCGTCAGTCGCGAGGACTGTTGCCATGCGGCCGTTCGCAGAATCAATCGATGCAAGTGCTTCAGTGACCACCCGCCTCGCACGAATTCCGCGGTCAGCCAGTCCAGCAACTCCGGATGCACAGGCGCTGACCCGTTCAGCCCGAAGTCATTCGGTGTGTCGACCAGTCCCCGGCCGAAATGATGCTGCCAGACACGATTCACCAGCACTCGCGCCGTGAGCGGGTTACCTTCCGACCCCAGCCAGTTCGCCAGCATCAAACGCCGTCGCTGATCCTCCGTCATCGTTCCCATCTCTGTCGAAAGTCCGCCTGACACGTCCTGCAGCGAATGCGAACCCTGAAAGACGGCCGGGACTGCAATCCCCGTTTCCTCCA
>CAIYBH010000148.1 GCA_903924405.1 uncultured Planctomycetaceae bacterium
GCCGACATTTGATCCCAGGGCTGCGTTGGAGATGCTGGATCGATTTTCAGACAACATGGAGCGGCACGGGGGGCCGAGTCGTCCTGATTCCAATCAGGCGATGTCTGCGGAAGGGGGGGCGGGACAGGAACAGCCTGGACTGCAAAATGGGAATGCGCTGGACCGCATGCGGGATCTTGCCGGAAGTCTGCTTTCGGACCGACCGGCTCCGATCATGCCTGCTCCAGCGGCGTCACCCGGAGATTCCGCGGCCTTGACGCCACCGGCAGCACCGACTTCCTTTGACTGGACGCCCGCATTAATTCTTGGCGGCATTCTTGCAGCATTGATGCTGCTGATCCCGACAGTGCGCAGGCTGCAAAGCCGCGTTCGGGTCAATGAGGAATTCCGGGCAGCCGAAATTGCCCTCGTCCCGCACGAAATCAGGACTCGCCAGGACATTGTGCGTGCCTTCCATCAATTGGCAAAACGCTGCAGTCGGTCAGTGCGTCCCTGGTGGAATCATCTACAGGTAGCGACAGAACTGAGCCGGGTGATTCCGGATCGGCAGCAGACGGTTTCGGAGTTGTCTGCAGTCTACGAGCGCGCGAGGTATCAGCCGCTGGATCATGAGCTGACTCCTGCTGAACTGGCGGCAGCGCAGATGGCCATTCGCAAGTGTGCTGCCACGCCCGGGTAAAACGGGACGTTTGCAAAGCTCGGCTGGAAAGAGACTCCGGGCTTGCGGATTCTGCGGGGGGTGTGCAACCAAACGGCACGGCCTTCGCTGACCGAAAACCCCACCTGAACAGCCCCAGAAGGTCTCGTACAGGCTTGAACCGGACACTTTCAAAATCCAGCGGGGTAACCGTTCGACGAGTGTGGGATTCTCCGGTAGACTGTGTTTTTGCCGTTGCGGCGTTGCCCGGTCTGCAAAGTGCATACTTCCGGCCGGCTTTGTTTCTCTAACCATTCTGTGTTGTCTCCATGTCTGTCTCCCGAACATGTCGGCTGGTCACTCTGGGTTGTAAAGTCAACCAGTATGAAACTCAGCTTGTGCGTGAAGCGTTGCTGCACAGCGGTTATCGCGAGGTCACCGAGGGTGAACCAGCCGATTTATGCGTGGTCAACACCTGTACCGTCACGAATACAGGGGACTCCAAATCGCGGCAGGTGATTCGACAACTGGCGCGGCAGAATCCCGGGACAAAAACGATCGTCATGGGGTGTTATGCGACGCGGGATCCGGGTGTTGTGGCCGGATTACCGAACGTGATAGAAGTCATCACTGACAAGCGTGAATTACCGGACGTTCTTAGTCGATTCGGGGTTTCGGACCTGCCGGCCGGGATTACGGAATTCGAAGGGCATCAGCGGGCCTTTGTGAAGATCCAGGACGGCTGCATCCTGAAGTGTTCGTATTGTATTATCCCGACAGTGCGTCCCGGACTGCGCAGTCGTCGCCCGATCGACATTGAAGATGAAATGCGGGCGTTGATTGATCATGGATACCGCGAGATCGTCATCAGCGGCATCCACATGGGTCATTTTGGCGTGGACACAAACAATCTGGCAGTCGGTGAAAAGCCGGAGCGATTGTGGCACCTGCTGCGGCGTCTGGACCGGATTCCCGGGGACTGGCGCATGCGTTTGTCCAGCATTGAAGCGGTGGAAGTGAACGACGATTTTATCAACGCCTGTGGTGACAGTCAGCACCTGTGTCCGCAGTTTCATCCGGCGCTTCAAAGCGGCAGTGACGGGGTTCTGACGCGTATGCGTCGCCGATATCGGGTGGATCGATTTCTGCAGAGACTGGATCAGATTCGTGAAAAGCTGGGGCCGGCGACGGCATTCAGCACGGACGTGATTGTGGGCTTCCCTGGTGAAACGGAAGAAGAATTTCAGCAGACACTGGAAACATGCCGCCGGGCCCGCTTTATGAAAGTGCATGTGTTCCCGTTCAGCCGTCGCGATGGCACACCAGCAGCGACCATGGCCGGCCAGATTTCTCCCGAGGAGATTCGGCGTCGCGTCGGCATCCTGAGTGATCTGGAACGCACGCTGGCCGAGCAGTTTTACCAGGAGCGGGTATCGGAATCGCAATTAGCCCAGCGGCAGGGCCTGGCGGAGCATTCGGGGGATCTGGAAGTGCTGGCGGAACGCCCCTCTGAGCATCGGCCGGGGTATGTACGGGGGACGGACCGGTGGTATATGCCCGTGGAAGTACCGGGGAACGAATGGGATCTGGGACAGTTTGTGCGATGTCGGGGAATGTCGGCGACCCGTGACGGCGTGGTGGCCGCTCGGCTTGAGCCGGTTCGTCAAAACGCACCGCAATTATCCGCTGTGGGCAGCGGGCAATCCTACTCCGCGCTGCAACCGCACGACTGTGAAGCCTCCGCGGAAGAGACCGTGGAAGATGTCTCTGCGTGTCAAATATCTGAGACAGATGCTGTGGGGCTGGTAACTCTTGGAATTCCCGGATTGAACATTCGGCCAGAAGAAACGGGAGCGGGCTTATGGCAGTCCTGATTGCGATTGAAGGAATTGATGGAGCTGGCAAGGGAACGCAGGCGGGGCACCTGGTCACGGCACTTCGGCAGCAGGGATACCGGGTGGACAGCCTGCAGTTTCCGCGTTACGGCGCCACAACGTTTGGACATGCGATCGGCGATTTTCTGAACGGCCGTTTTGGTGCGTTGAATGAAGTCCATCCCTTACTGGCCGCTGTGCTGTATGCTGGCGATCGCTTCGAATCCAAAAGCCTGCTGCTGCAGCTGATGCAGGACAACGATGTCGTGGTTCTGGACCGATTTGTCGGTTCCAATCTTGCCCACCAGGCGTCCAAGCTGTCCGGAGAAGACCGGTCGGCGCTCATCGACTGGATTGAAAATGTCGAATTTGGCGTTTTTCAGTTGCCGCGGCCGAATTTGACGATATTGATTGACATGTCCAGCGAAATGAGTCGCGAACTGGTTTCCAGAAAGGGAGCCCGGGACTACACCGACCGCGAGGCCGATCTTCAGGAAGCGGACTTGCCGTATCTGGAGCGAGTGCGTCGGTGCTACCTTGCACTTTCGCATAGCCGCCTGGACTGGCGGACAGTGCATGGCCTGTCGGAAGATGGCACATTGAGGACCATTGGCCAGATTTCACAGGAAATTCTGGGACATGCAACCCAGTTGCTGAGTTCGGCAAGCGGGAAGCAATAACGTCCCCGACTCGCACGTGACGCTGAGGGATAAAGCGGGACCTGAAAGCAGGGAAGGAACATTCGCATGGCCACAGAACGGCCATGCAGCAAAGTGCAAACACACTGAAAGACGACGATGATGGGCGGGCGGATTCGATCAGCAGCGTGTTTCAGTCTTTTGCCGTGCCTGGGTGTCATGTTTCTGGCGAACCTGACCTCATGGCCCTCGGCAGCCCTGCTTTATGGGCTTAGCGAAGTCCCGGACACCGACGTGGAAACCGTCGAATCCGTCTGCGTGATTCGCGACTGGGAAATCAGCGAGGCCAGTGGGATGGCCTGCAGCCTGCACCAGCCTGAATGTCTCTGGGTACACAATGACTCGGGAGATGAACCGCGCGTATTCCTTGTCAACCGGGATGGCACCACTCGCGGAATTCTAACGCTGACCAGCGTACAGGCGACTGACTGGGAGGACATGTGTGCCTTCAGGGCGGACAATCAAAACTGGCTGCTGATTGCGGACTCGGGGGATAACAGCAAAGACCGCGGAAAGACGCGTCCGGGCTGTCAGTTGCTGCTGGTGAAAGAACCACAGATTGCCGCCTTGAACACAGGGGAACCGATCGTTCGAAAACAATCTGCACCGTTTGCCGTCGTGAAGTTTGAGTACCCGGGTGGAGCTGCGGACTGTGAAAGCGTGGCTGTGGATGTCGCCGGCAGACAGATTCTGCTGTTGACCAAGGCCGGTCCTGGTGCGGCCGTTCTTTATCGAATTCCGCTTGAGCTGCGGGAGGGACGACAGCGATTCGAGGTTGAAGAAATTCGCCCGCTGGGAATTCCATGGGCCACTGCAATGGATCTCTCACCCGATGGAAATCGATTAGCGATTGTCAATCCGCTGAGTGGCGTGCTGTTTGAGCGACAGGCTGGAGAAAGCTGGAAAGACGCCTGCTCGCGGATGGCGACGGTGCTCACGCTGCCCGCCAGAAAACAGGGTGAAACCGTCTGCTTTGAAGCAGACGGGGAGAGTCTTCTTGTGGGCAGTGAGGGGCGTTGGCAGACGCTATGGCGAGTTTCGGTCCCGCGAAAAAATCTGGCTCCCCCGTGAGAACACAAAAGGGGTCATTCTACTTTGCCTGACGATCAGGAAAAAACGACACAGCCATTTGCTGCTCGTTTCGCGTTATCAATTCTCAGTACCTGCCCAGTCCGAAATGCATTGCCGCGTTGCCCTCGTGGGGATGACGAAGGATGTTCAGCAAACGGCAAGGCAGTCCGGCGTCACCCGCGTGGTGGCCGCCACACGACTTTGGTCTGCTCGTCCGACAGCGCGGCTTCCCACGTGAGGCCCGACCCGAACATCGTCAACGATGCTCGACGGCGAACTGCCGACCGTCCTGCAGGCACTCGCACAATTCTTCCGCCAGCGTGGTGATTGCCGGAATCGACGCGTCGGCAGACAGCCTGCGACTAATACGGCGGGCAAGGGGGCCGTGCTCCAGAATATTTTCAATCGCCCGCTGCGTCTCCGGATCCATTTCCGGGGCTGCAGCTTCATACAGGTGCCGCCACAGTTCCTGCAGCGTACACCTGGTGCCAGGGAATCCAAACAGCTTCAGCAGGTCAGGATGATTCAGTTCTGCCCGCTCTGCCTGATCAATGGACTTCAGCAGTAATTCAAACAGCGGTTCCACGGCAACCAGAGTCTGGTCGTTCAGGGATCCCCAGCGTTCCTGAACGAGCGATTTCAGAACGGCGACCACCAGCTGAAGCACGGCGATATCGGCTGCTGTACATTCCTGAATATCGATGACGCGAATTTCAATCGACCCTCGGTCAAAGCGAGCAATGGCTCCGCGCGCGTTCAGAAATTCATCCTGTAAAACACCTTCCGGATCCAGCGGCGCGATGGCTTTGTACATCGGTTCAAAGATCTGCTCACGATACTCGGCTTCGGAAAACGCCTGTTCCGGAATCACACGGCCGGCAATCAGCGGGATTTTTGCAGAATTGCTGCGATAGACATGCAGTCGCTGGTCCATACGTCCGGTCAGCCGACCTTCGGCCAGCGGTGATGCGGCGGCCAGTGCCGGAAGCAGTGGCAGGATCAGTCGAATGGCCGCATGCAGGCGTGCAAATTCCGCATCATCAGCAAAGGGCAGGTTCAGATGCACGCTTTGCAGATTGGCCCAGCCATGGCCTCGACAGTCAAAAATCTGATTAAAGGCTTCGTAGACTGCACTGAAGTCGTGTGGCCACAGTCGCATTTCGCGGAAGGGGTTCATCCACGGATGCATGGCCGAAGGCATCAGTCGGCCACCGAGGGCTCCCAGCTGCTGGTTGATCCGGCGAACTTCTCCGTGAAAAGCTCCGGCCAGTCCATGCAGCGAATCCACCGGTGCACTGGTCTTCAGTTCCACCACATGCAGCACCAGTTCATTCGACCATGAGAAGCGGCCGCGATCCACGTCGGACTGGATCTGGCCACATTCTGCCTGGATCAGGCGATCGCAGATCGGCAGAACATCCAGAGATTTCTGGCCCACGATCATGTACTCAAGTTCCACGCCGTAGCCCTCAAAGAGCCCCAGCTTTCGACGGGCAGTATCTGACACTGCGTTCTCTCCCGAAGATTCCCGTTTTATCTGAACTGATCACTCTGAAAGAGTTCAGTCTTCCAGCCTTGCGCGTTTCTGTTCCATTCGCCGAACGAAGACTTCCATAATTCTGCTGTAAAGATCTTCCTTCAGAATGGCGTCTTCACTCTCAGCATCAATGTTCGGATTATCATTCACCTCGATGATGTAAAAATTCCCATTGGACTCTTTCACATCGACACCGTACAGCCCGTCACCAATCAGATTGGCGGCTTTCAGGGCCAGTTTGACGGCTTTTCGCGGCGCCAGTTCCACGGGCAGCGTTTCTGTGCGTCCGTATCGACCGCGTCCCTGACATTCCTGACGTACAATCTGCCAGTGCCCTGGTGCCATAAAGTACCGGCACGCAAACAGCGGCTTGCGATCAATGATTCCTATTCGCCAGTCAAAGGTCGTCGGCAGATACTCCTGGGCGATCAGCAGTTCGGAATCTCCAAGAAAATCCCGTGTTTTTTCTTCGAGTTCTGCTTCAGAATTGATTTTGACGACACCACGGCTGAAGGCACTGTCAGGCTGTTTCAGCACAAACGGATAGCCCAGTTCCTCGACGACTTTCTGAATGTTCTCGTGATGCACGACGATGGAACGAGGAATGTCCACTTTGTGGCGTGCCAGAATCTCTGCAAGGTAGACTTTGTTGGTGCAGCGCAGAATGGACAGGGGGTCGTCGATGACCACCATGCCTTCCTTGGCGGCGCGGCGTGCAAAACGATAGGTGTGATGATTGACGTAGGTCGTCTCTCGAACAAACAACGCGTCAAATTCCAGCAGTCGGCTGTAGTCGTCCTTTGTGATCAATTCGGCATAGACATCCTGTTCGCGTGCCGCGCGAATAAACCGCTTGAGTGCCGTTTCATTGGATGGAGCGTTTTGTTTTTCGTGCGGATCATGCAGGATTGCAAGGTCAAAGCGAGTCCGTTTTCGCGAGCGCGGCATGGAGGCTCGTCCGGACAAATACTTCGCTGCAGATTCGGCGACAAACGGCTTGTGACTGTCCGGTAACTGATGTGGTGATGGTGTCTGGACCCGGCGAATCTGCCAGCGTCCCTCGTCATTTCGCAGAAACTCAAAGCGCAGCATGGGTGCGGCGAACAGGTTGAACAGATGCATCGCCAGCCGATCATAACGCCGGGCGAGGTTTCGTCCAAAATAAACGCTCAGCGTGAATTCGCTGGATTGCAGGGGACTTAGATTCTGCTGGATCAGTTCGTCCAGCTCGTCCGACAGAACTCGCACACTGGCGCGGTTCTTCAGATCCTGCAGCGTGACAACGCCCGGCAGGGGCTTGTGGCCACGCGCTTCGGCCAGCAGCGAGATGTAGTATCCGGTACTTTGGTACTTGTAGGAACGACACAGGTTGATAATCCGGTGCGCAGGAGATCCCGCAGCGTACATCGGAGATGTCAGATACGTGTGGGCATCCACCACCTCAGTTCCAGGTGTCTCAAACGGCCAGTCTTTGACGTCCGAGACCACAATCAGAACAGTCATCAGTCTCACCAAACATTGCCGGCGCCGTGAAAACGGGATCCATTCCTGCTGACAGGCACAGGAGAGTGTCAGCAGGGCAGTAGTTTAGGGATTTGCGGCATTTCCAAAAAGATGGATCAGCAGCAGTGCTGGTTTGTTGAGAAATGCCGGGAAAACAGTGCCCGACAGCCCCGTCATGGACGGCGACCGCTGGCGGCCTGCCTTCCACTTAACGCCCACTCCATGCCTGAACCATCGCGGCAATTCCCATCCCGCCGCCGATACACAATGCGACCACGGCGCGCTGCGACTGTCCATTGCGGATCCGCCATGCGGCATGAGTCAGCAGACGCGCTCCACTGGCCCCCAGCGGATGCCCGATGGCGATCGCTCCCCCATCAGGATTCAGTTTCAACGCATGATCCCCCGACAGAACCGTGTCTGCTGGTTCGGTTCCCGCAGGCGTGTTTAAGCCCAGCGCCCGCAGGCATGCCAGCGTTTGAATCGCAAAGGCTTCGTTGATTTCCAGGCAGTCGAGGTCTGTAAGTGTCTTTCCTGTGCATTCCAGTAAACGGCGAATTGCGTAGACAGGCCCCAGTCCCATCCGCAGTGGGTCACAGCCGACAGAAACCCCCTGCACCCATTCGCACAGTACCGGCCAGTTGTTTCTGCGAACGGTGTCCTCATCCGCCATCACCAGCATGGCAGCTCCGTCGTTGATGCCCGAGGAATTTCCTGCCGTCACGGTGCCGGACGGATCGAAAACCGGTGCCAATCCGCTCAGGTCCGTCAGAGTCGCTTCCGGACGAGGATGTTCGTCGTGAAGTGCAGACCCCACGGGACACAATTCGTCCCGGAATCGGCCTGCCTTGAGTGCTCGTTCACACAGCACCTGGCTACGAACCGCCCACGCATCCTGCTCCCCACGCGAAATGCCGAATTCCCGAGCCAGTCGTTCCGCCGTATCGCCCATATGCTGGTTGATGTGACAGTCTCGAAGTCCGTCCGTTTGCATGGAATCCCGCAGAGACGTCAGTTCCGGCTGCTGCCCTCGTCCCGGACGGGAAATCAGCAGGGACGACTGCGACATGGATTCGACGCCACCGGCCAGTACGGCACTGGCGGCACCGCATTGAATCGCCTGTGCGGCCAGCACGGCGGCATGCAGTCCTGAACCACACATCATGTTGATCGTGGTGGCCGTCGATTCTTCCGCAAGCCCGCAGTTGAGAGCCA
>CAIYBH010000149.1 GCA_903924405.1 uncultured Planctomycetaceae bacterium
GGGATCCAGTGGTTCGAGAGCTGACGCCCAGCGAGTTGGCGAGGTTGAGGAAGATTGTGCAGAATGCGAGGGTTTAAAAATGCTGCACAGCGTTGCCCAGCGGGGCGACACGTGGCAACCTGCCCGGCATTCCTGCCGCCACATGCTCGAAACGGCCCATTACGTTGTCGTTCTCGAACATCGGGACCGCGCATGCCGTTGCTTCGCAACTCCGCGGTTTCCGGTGGCGCGGGTCCTCGGACTGGCGTCCGAGGCGGATGCATGGCATTGCTTCGCAATTCAGTCGCGCCCCACGTTTTCTGCAGTTGAGTCGCAACGCGACGGGCAGGTGATAGCCTCGGATGCCAATCCGAGGTCACGCGGCAGCACAAATTCGCAGAGTCGCAACGCGACGGCATGTGTGGGCTGCGGTTGCGACGCCGAGTACGAGTACGAGTACGAGGCGGGGCGGACGGATGGGGGAAGGCATTTGGGTTTTGGCCCCTCACCCCTGACCCCGCTCCCCCCGGTGGGGGCGAGGGGAACTCAGACCTGGACGGTGAGGGGGTCGGTGTTTTCCAGTCGCTGGCAGAGGTTCTGGATTTCGTCGAGCATTCCCGAGCGGCGGCAGGAGTCTTCCGGGTTGGGGTCCCGCGTTTCCAGCATGATCGAGCTGCGGACGTAACGCAGGCCTCGCAGTAATACGTCACGCTCGTGACTGGTGATGTCGATGTGCAGCAATCCGTCCATTGCAGAGGTCCTGTGAATTTCGGTCCCAGCGGCCTGATCCCTGAGTCGCTGTTCCGTACGGTCCTAACGACACCACTGACGCAGCTCGGCCGGTCTCGCAGTGCCGCCCCAAGTGTACGACCCGTTTCACTGTTTCTCAAGCGGTCCGCCGGAATTTGACCGGGCGGGAAGCCGTTGCCAGAGCCCCGCTGCGGGTTGAGCAGTTCAGCAACGATGCAGCGTTTTCAACGGGAATTCAGGGAACGAAATCCGATTTGTCCGGAAATCCACAAAGCTCGCCAGTTCGATTCAAGTTGGGTTGCCGGCGTGCCGGGGTGGGGAATAGGGAATAGGGAATAGGGAATAGGGACGAGGGACTGGGAACGAGGGGCGAGGAGGGATCGGAAAACGATGTTCACAGGGGAGATGAGGGGCGTTTTTTCCGGATGGCCGCAAGGTGTCGCCTAAAAGGCGAGCGGTGCGGTGTCAGCCCACCGAGAAGAACACGTTTGAAGTGATCATCCACAAACACAGACGTCTCGAAGGGCTCACACCCCACCGCTCGCCGGTGTGCGCGAGAACGCTGGATGCACGTTTCGGCGGAGCGAAACGCGACTATGAAGGAGAACTGGTCGAGGTAGGTGTGTTCGACGCAACTGGATGCACGTTTCGGCGGAGCGAAACGCGACTATGGTCTGGCTCAACACCGTTTCACCATCCCGGAACGTGGGACTGGGAACTGAACACCGACAACCGGCAACTCACCACTAAAAACTCGCTGCTCCGCCTTCGGTGGTCAGTTTGTGGCGGGGGATGTGGCGCGGAGGACGCCGTTGCGGTAGGCTTCGGCCATGGCACGCGGGACTTCCGCTTCTGACAGCACGACAGCGGCTTGGTTTTCGAGGGTGAGTGCCCGCATTTCCTGTTCCTGAGCCACCGCGGCCGCTCGACGTTCTTCCGCGTCGGCCCGGGCAATCCGCATGTCGGCTTCGGCCTGGTCGGCCTGCAGACGAGCCCCCACGTTGTCGCCAACATCAATGTCGGCGATGTCGATGGAGACGATTTCGTAGGCGGTCTGTGAATCCAGTCCCTTGGCCAGCACGGCGCGGGCAATCAGCATGGGGTTGGCAAGGACCTCTTTGTGGGTTTCACAGGATCCAATCGCCGAAACAATGCCCTCACCGACTCGCGCGATCACCGTTTCTTCCGTGGCGCCTCCAATCAGCTGGGTGATGTTCGTCCGCACGGTGACTCGGGCCTTGGCTTTCAGCTGAATGCCGTCCTTGGCGATGCCGTCCAGTGTGGGGCGGGCGCTGCGCGCGGGGTCGGGGCAGTCGATGACTTTGGTGCGGACGCTGGTCTGGACGGCTTCGAGGACGTTGCGTCCGGCAAGGTCAATGGCGGCGGCGGTGTTCCAGTCGAGCGGAATGGAGGCACGCTGGGCGGCGATCATGGCGCGGACAACCAGCGGAACTCGGCCCCCGGCAAGGTAGTGTGATTCCAGATCGGCTGTGGTGATGTCGTCCGCCAGTCCGGCCTGGACAGCCATGACTCGAGATTCCACCATTGCCAGAGGGTTGATCTTTTTGAGTTTCATCTTGATCAGTTGCAGAGGCCCGATGGCGGCGCCGGACATGAAGGCGCGGAACCACAGGGAGGCGACTGAGGCGAACATGGCGAGCAACAGCAGAAGCAGCAGCCCGAGAATCACAATGACAAAGATGAACAGGACCTGAAAGAATGAGGCATCACGTTCAAGCCCTACCTGGGCGAGGCTGTATGGAAGTTGCTGAATCCACATGATTGTGCTTCCTGTGATGTGTGCTGACTGCCGGTTGTGCCGACCGTTGCGGTGTGTCAGCGTTTGAATGAGAGAGCGGGAATCGCGTGTGTCCGTTGGTGCGCGGCACGCGGCGTGGTGGCCGGTGCTGGGTTTCCGCAGGATTAATAATAGCGACTGGCGAGGCAAATCCCAATCCAGTGCTGGCGATGTGCGGGAAATCCTGCGCTCGGGTGGTTCGGTGTGGGGGTGAACCAGGGAAGGAGTTTGTGGATTTGGGGAGGGCGAAGTTCCATCTGAGCCGCGGCGTGATTGTGGTTCGAGAACGGCGTTGGGCAACCACGGATGGAGCCGGACTTGATGTGGTGGTGGATTGAACCACGGAAGACACGGAATACACGGAAGCAGATGGCGTTTTCTGGGAGGGCGAGGTCCATCTGAGCCGCGGTCAGATTGTGGTTCGAGAACGGCGTTGGGCAACCACGGATGGAGACGGATTTGATGTGGTGGTGGTTTGAACCACGGAATACACGGAATACACGGAAGGGGATGGCGTTTTTCTGGGAGGGCGAGGTCCATCTGAGCCGCGGTGAGATTGTGGTTCGAGAACGGCGTTGGGCAACCACGGATGGAGACGGATTTGATGTGGTGGTGGTTTGAACCACGAAA
>CAIYBH010000150.1 GCA_903924405.1 uncultured Planctomycetaceae bacterium
ACATCGACGCAACCTTTCGCACAATTGCCACTCGTGATGGACGGTTGATTGAGGGTTTCAGCATGGGCGGATACGGTGCCGCCCGTCTGGGATTCAAGTACCCGGACATCTTTCGCACGGTTTCACTTCTTGGCAGTGGACCATTGCAGGCGGAACTGACTCAGACTCCCCGGGCGGGGCGACAACGGGCAGCAGAAATTCTGCAGCGGGTCTACGGGGGCGAACAGGAGTATTTCAAAGCCGTCAGTCCTCGGCGTCTTGCCGAACAGAATGCCCCCGTCCTGACGACGGGCTCCTTAATCCGTCAGGTATGCGGGGATCAGGATGAAACCTTTGCCAACAATCGCAGCTTCCACGAACATCTTGAACGCCTGAAGATTCCGCACGAATGGATCGTGCTGCCGGGAGTCGATCACGATCCGCTGCAGACTCTGTTGTCGCTGGGAGACGCCAACTGGATGTTTTATCGGAACGCGTTTGGTCAGATCGGCACAGAGATCCGTAACAGCAAACCTGATATCGAGCTGACATTTCAGGTGCAGGAACAGACTCGTCGGGCGATTGTAGTCAATGCTCCCGCGGATGCCTCAAAACGGCCCGCCGTGATCGTGCTGCACGGTGGCATGGGGAACGCTGATTTCATGCGGGCCAGCTCCGGTTTTGATCAGGTGGCTCGGGCCAATGGCTTTATGGTGATCTATGCCGAAGGAACCGATTTCGGGAATGACCGCCACGCGTGGAACACGGGGTTTCTGATGCGGCGACTGGTTCAGAATGCTGACGACATCGCCTACTTCGATACGCTGATTGACAGGCTGGTGAAGGACCATGGGGCCGACGAGGAACGTATCTGTATGACCGGAGGTTCCAATGGCGGAATGATGACCTATGTCTACGCCACAGCACGCCCGGAACGACTCGCTGCCATCGCCCCAATCGTGGCCTCGATGTTTTCGTTTGAGCAAACTCCGTCAGTGCCACTGCCGATCCTGATCATCAACGGGGCAAAGGACCAGGAAGTCCCCCTGGACGGCGGGATGAGCAGCAATCCGCTGGTTCGGCGCGCACAAGCGGCCCCGTTCAAGCCACTCGCGGAAGTCGTGCAGTTCTGGGTCAGAGCCAACGGGTCTCTGGAGCCGGCAAACGTCACAACCACCGGAACAGTGACCACCACTCGCTACCCGGCAGGACCGGATGGCGCGGTTACGGAATTCGTCGTCGACTCAGCAGGAGGACATGGATGGCCGGGGACAAAATCTCGGCGCGGGGACAATTCTCCTATTGGGTCGTTCTCCGGGGCGGAACGTGTCTGGCAGTTTTTTCGCGATCAGCAGCGCACAACTCGCTGAGCCCTTGGAATTGACACGAACTGGATCCACTCGGTCACAGTGTCACGAACTGATGCCCCTGCGGTTTGACCGTCAGCACAGGGCAGGGAGACAAACGCACAACTCGTTCGGCAATGCTGCCCATCAGAATATGCATCAGGCCCGATCGACCATGGGTCCCGATCACCACCATATCGATGTTTTCTTTCGTGGCATAATCGATGATTTCCATCGCCGCCGAGCCAGTCCGGACCTCACGAATCACGGGCTTCCCGGTCTGCCACCCCGATGCCGGCAACTCCGCCAACTGCCGTCGCGCCTCGCGAACCAGCGATTCCGACTGGGCCATCATCGATTCCGGTGAAAATGCAGCCACCTCCGGCACCAGCATCGCCTGATCCGGAACGACATTCAGCAAATGCAGCTCTGCGCCAAACTTTTCGGCAATCGCGCAGCCATACGTTATAGCGGGCTTGCTGAAATCACTGAAGTCCGTGGGCACAAGCACCTTGTTCAACTGGATCATGATCGGTCTCCGAAGAATCCAAAAAGGGCAGGGTGGGACAGGAAGAATCAGGGGAAGTCGGCTGCGGGAACGGAGGGCATGCGAATGGTCACCGTGGCCAGACCAGTAAAGACCGCGCCGGTCAGCAGCACCGCGATTAACAGAATGACGCCATAGATCGTCTGCAAACCTTCGTCGGGAACGTCGGTGTGCCCGAACACATTACGAGCAACCACGCTGCAAACCCAGGTCCAGTGCAACATCAGGTGCACAACAATCCCCACAGTCAGGAGACTCAGCATCCCGAACTGCAGCGACTGCCATTGGCTGAAATTCAGCCCCCAAAGGCTCCAGCCTCCCGCTGCGATCCCAGGCGGAAACACAAACTGCAGAATCACGGACACAATTCCAAGCCCCAGAAAGTTGATCAGCAGGGCAACATCCAGCCAGAGATTAATGAGTGTCCGGGAAAGGCGACGCGCGGCCCGCGGGCCCTGGGCAGCCCCGCTGGCCTGCATCTTCACCGGCACAGCCTGCGACAACAATTCCGACCGCCGCGATTTTCCGGATGATCCATCCCCCGCTCCGCGGCCACGCACCTGATCTGCAATTACCAAACTGGACTGCCCCACAGGATTCATTCCTTGCATTGTCTTGCACACGCACCTGCACAACGTTCCCGAACCTGCGTCATGATTTACGCAAATGCGGTGCCGCGCACTGCAAATCGAATGGTTGCGAGGGCGAAAAGTCGGGGATTTGCTCACGGCTGCTTTTTCGCGGCTTTAACGGGAGGGCGCGATGTTACGGTGGGGCGGGGCTGGGATGGCGAAACGGTATTGAACCACCCAGGAATCGCGTTTCGCTCCGCCGAAACGTGCGCCCCGCATTTTCATGGCCGAACCCGACACACAAACACCTTGTACAAGCCAGCCGAAAACACGCCTGAACGCCCATCCAGCCATTATTTCGCCGTCCCAGGACGCGGTTCCTCTCCCGCAACAAACCCGTTCGGCTCAGAGGGAACTTCGCTCTCCCGGCACGCACACATCCGTGCGAATCCGCGCGCTGATCAGGACCGCTCGCCTTTTCCGCCGTCATCCCGGCAGAATGGCGGTTTTTCCCGGCCTGAATTGATCTGCCCTGTGGTTTCCTGCAGAATCCGGGAAATCTGGCCTGCAGCCTGAGAATCCGGGGGGTGATTCGAATAACAGAGGCGACACGCGAACTGTGACTGGGACACTGCGCTTCGGTAATCGCGTCGCCCGCCCCGCATCCGGCAATTTCCCGGCGTCGCCGCGGTCTGCAAATTCGCAGGCACACCACGTCGCGTCTCATCCCACGAAAGATCCAGCCCACATGCCCCGTAGTCTCTGCAGAATGTCGGTCCTGATCGCTGCTGTGCTCTGCAGCCACTGCACCCGTGTCACCGCTCAGGATCTCACCGCGGCCGACGTCTTTCCTGCCTCCACAATCCTGTACGCAGAGATCGGGCAACCTGCCGACGTGCTGAACAGCATTATGGACCACCCGGTGTTGCAACAGGCGGCTCAGACCGAGCCTCTGAAGAACGCAATTGCTTCCCCACAATTCTTCGGAGTTCTGGCGGGGCGGAATTTCTTCCAGATGCAGATGGGGACGGACTGGCGCGAAGCTATTTCTGCCATCAGCGCGCGAGGCGCGTATCTGATGATCGACGGCAACACCCGTGGCGCCGCGTTGCTCGTTCACGGCCGCGACGAACAGATCATGCAGGACGTGCGTCTGAAACTGCTTGAACTGACACGACTGGGGGGCGACCAGGTTCGCAAACTGGACACCTACCGCGATATCCCGGTCTATCGCCGGGACAAGGTCGGGTTTGCCGTCGTCCGCGACTGGCTGGTCGTCTGCAATAACAGCGAATGTGGCAAACAACTGCTGGATCGACTGCTGGACGCCGCCCCGGCAGAGCAGGGATCCCTGTCACAGGTTCCCGCGTTTCAGGAAGCCACAGCGACCAGATCCGCCACGCCGGGGCTCTGGTCATGGATGCACCTCGCGCAAGCTCGAGACGCAGGTCTCGCAAAGGCTCTGTTTGGCGACAGGACTGAAAACCCCGCGGCGGAACTGCTGTTTGGCGGACTGCAGAGTGTTCTGCGCAACTCGCCATGGGTCGCAGCAAATCTGCAACTGACCAGTGACAGCCTGAATCTGCAGACGGAGTTGCCGTTTTCCGCGACATGGATTCCGGAGAGTCGACAATGGTACTTCGGACCGGAGGCCAGCGGCCGGGTTCCAGCCACACCACAGATCCCGGAAACGCTGCTGTCCGTCAAAGCGTGGCGCGGTGTCTCCGAGATGTGGCTGCGTGCCGGTGATCTGTTTGACGAACAAACAAACGACCGCATGGCAGAGGCCGAGTCCAACCTCGGAACAATTTTCGGTGGGCGGGATTTTGGCGAAGAAGTGCTGGGTTCCTTCGGACCCTCCATGCAGATCATTGTCGCCCGCCAGGACTTTTCTCAGCAGCAACCCGCCCCGACCATTCGCCTCCCCGGGGCCGCACTGATCCTCACACTGAACGATCCTGCCAGCATGCGTCCGGAACTGCGACGCACCTTTCAGAGTGCGGTGGGGTTCTTCAATATCGTGGGAGCACAGCAGGGACAGCCGCAACTGGAACTGGACATGCAGAAGTCAGATGCCATGGACGTCGTCACAGCCCACTATGTCGTCCGTAAAAAAGATCTCGACAGCGAACTTGTTCCCCTGATCTACAACTTTTCACCGACCGCCATCTTTGTCAACGATCAATTCATCCTGTCGTCCACAGAGTCACTGGCAAGGACCATCGCGGCAGCCGAACGAATCCCTGCCGAGAATGCTCACACGTCCATCGCACTGCAGGTCGGCACACTGAGTACGGTGCTGGCAGATAACCGAGAACAGTTGGTTTCGCAGAATATGCTGCAGAAGGGACAGACTCATGAGGAAGCATCCGCCGAGTTTCAGGGACTGCTGACCTTGATGCAATTTGTTTCCGACGCCAGCCTGCAACTCGTCCCGGAAGAATCACGACTGACCCTGCAGGCCTCAGTACGATTGCAGCAGAAACCGGCAGCCGGGACGGAACCAGCCACGGCAGTGCAGGGGAACTCTGATGCACAGTGAGATCGATCCGGTATGGGCCTGGTCACCCCTTGTTCCGGATGACGAGACCGCATGGAATCCAAAGACCGCTGCGCACCTGTTTCGAAGAGCCGGTTTTGGAGCGACACAGGCTCAACTGGAGGCGGCCGCGTCCCGCAGCATCACGGAGGTTGTTGACGAGCTGCTGAACATGCCGGAAGACGCCGCGTTTCGTGGCCAAATGAGCACACTGGCGGGGGCAGCACTGGCGGGAAACAGTACCGACCTGCTGTCCGCATGGTGGGTGTATCGCCTGCTCAGCACGCCCGCACAGGCGCTCGAAAAAATCACGGTGTTCTGGCACGGACATTTTGCAACCGGAGCAGACAAGGTCACGGATCCTGCGCTGATGCTGACCCAGAATCAGCTGCTCAGAACGCACGCCTTCGGTGACTTTCAGCAACTGGTGCTGGAGATCGCCCGCGATCCGGCCATGTTGATTTACCTTGACTCCGCCACCAATCGCAAAGCCCACCCCAATGAGAACTTCGCCCGCGAATTGATGGAACTGTTTTGTCTTGGGGAAGGGCAGTATACCGAAACAGACATCCGCGAAATGGCACGTTGCTTTACCGGCTGGGAAGTGCGACGCGGCGAGTTCCGTTTCAATCGCTACCAGCATGACAGTGGCATGAAAACCTTCCTCGCAGATTCCGGTCCGTTTGGTGGTGACGATGCCGTCCGGATCGTCCTGCGACAGCCTTCCACCGCTGAATTCATCGTGGCAAAACTGCTGCGGTTTTTCGTGATGGACGAACTGCCACAGCAGCCCGGTCTGATCGATCCCCTCGCACAGCAGTTTCGGGACGAGGGCTATCAGATTCGACCGCTGCTGCAACGCATCCTCACCAGTCGCCTGTTTTTTTCGCGATACAGCATGGGCCGCAAACTGAAATCTCCCGTTGAACTGGTTGCAGGCCTGCTCCGCTGCCTGCAGGGAAGTACCAACACGCAGGAACTGGCCGAAGCTCTGCGGCAGTTGGGTCAGGGATTGTTTTATCCCCCCAGCGTTAAGGGCTGGGATGGCGGGCGGACCTGGATCAATTCGTCTACACTGCTCGGACGCAGCAATCTGATCCGACGTCTGATCACACATCCCAACACGCGGTTTTCCGGAAAATCTCTGCGAGATCAACTGGCTGATCAGGGTCTGACACGTCCAGCGGACATCATCAACGCCTGCGAACTCCTGCTGTTTGCGGTTCCTATTCCTCAGGCCGCCAAAGAGCGCATCGAATCTCTGATGCGGGCAGGAACGCCACAGGCGGTCAGTGAAGGGCTGCATGCACTGTGCACGCTTCCCGAATTTCATTTATGCTGACCCCCGGCCACACGCCCCATCACAGCGGCCCCGCAACTCAGACAACAGCATCCATCCCGATCATCACCCCCGAGCAACCCATGTCTCCCGACAGACAGGAGTCGACTGATGCACTACAAGCGACGTGAATTCCTGCGAACCATCGGCGCCGGAACGGCCGTACTGACCTTTGGCGGACAGGTGCCGCTGGCCCTCGGTGCCTCGGCCGTGCAGACCCGATCCTCCCGAATCCTCGTCGTCGTCGAACTGCAGGGCGGCAACGATGGACTCAACACACTGATCCCAGCCAACAACGACCTCTACAAACGTCTGCGTCCGACACTTGCTGTCCGTCCGGAAGACGTCTTACCCGTTGCGCAGGGGTTGGGTTTCCACGGAGCCCTCAGAGGTTTTGCTGACCTGCTGGAATCCGGACGACTGTCCGTGATTCAGGGTGTCGGCTACCCCGACCCGAACCGTTCGCATTTTGAAGCAATGGACATCTGGCACACCTGCCAGCGCAAAGAGGAAACTCGCACAGACGGCTGGCTGGGACGCTGGCTGGAAGAAACTAATGGCGCCGGGGAAACGGACCCGCGCGCTCTGCATATCGGTACTGACAAACTGCCATTCGCCCTGATGTCGCGAACCGTCCGTGTGCCCTCCGTTCATTCACTCGAACAGTTCCGCCTGCAGGGATCCGAAGATCCCGGATTCCGCGAGGCCATTGAGACTCTCACAGACACTGATCGCCCCACACAGGACGACCTGCTGAGCTTTGTTCAGAGCAGCACCAGCTCCGCACTCGCTGCCAGCGAACGACTGACCGCTGCAGCCAGCGCAAAGGCGTCCTCCGTTGTCTGGCCCGCATCACCACTGGCCGGCCAGTTACAGACCATCTCACGACTGATTCGTTCGGACCTGAACACCTCCGTGTACTACGTGACTCACGGCGGATTTGACACTCATGCGCAGCAACCGGATGCCCATCGAGGCCTGTTGCGACAGTTGGCCGATTCCATCAAAGCCTTCCTCGACGAACTGCAGGAGTCCGGACACCAGGAACGAGTTGTGGTGCTGTGCTTCAGCGAATTCGGGCGCCGAGTCGAACAGAATGCCAGCGATGGTACCGATCACGGCACGGCCGGCCCGGTCTTTCTGGCCGGAGCAGGTCTGCAACCCGGACTGATCGGCACAGCTCCGCGACTGGATGATCTGCAGGACGGGGATCTGAAACACACTGCGGACTTCCGGGAAGTCTACAGCGCCATCGCCGAACACTGGTTTTCCGTACCGTCCGAACGCATTCTGAAGGGCGTCTGGAAGCCTGTGAACGTTTTTCAAACCAATTCCGGCTGACCATCGGAAAACAGTGTGATAAAACTCCGGGAATCGCGGGGTTCCCCATAGAATCGCCCCCTCGACTCCGCTTTCTCAACCCCAGGAATCGCAGTGCCCCTTTCCAGCTTTTTTCTTGCGTGGGCTCAGCTCACACATCAACGCGTCAAACTGGTGGTGGCGACTGCGGGTGTGGTGGTTGCCGTGATGCTGATGCTGGTGCAGCTTGGGATCCGGGAAGGTGCGATGGACAACAGCGTGGCCATTGCCCGCCGCATCACTGCAGATCTGGTCATCGTTAGTCCGCGCACCAAGACCATCTTCGCGTCCGCGACCTTTCCCCGCAGTTTGCTGTACCGGCTGGGTGCCATCGACGGAGTGGTCGATGTGGGAGAAATGTACATGACTCAGGGACGGTTTCGAAATCCCTGGGACAAGCTGGAGTTTCCGGTCAGTCTGTATGGTATTGATCCCCACGCTCCCATGATGGACCTGCCGGGACTGACCGTCTTTGAACGCGAGCTGAATCACGCGGATCGAATTCTGTTTGATGGGCTGAGCCGCAAGAACTATGGCCCGGTGCTCGGGTTTCTGAAGCAGCAGGGCTTTCTGGATGTGGAAGTCAATCTCCGCAAAGTGCGAATCATCGGCGCCATTCAGGTCGGAATCTCGATCAACACGGACGGCAATCTGTACATGTCGCCAGCCAACTTTCTGCGGCTGTGCCCGGATCGTCGTCCGGGGTCTGTGGATGTCGGGCTGATCCGGCTGAAACCGGGAACCGATCGCGCTCGCGCGATGGAACAGATCCGCCCGATGCTCAATCAGGAGGCTCAGGTCCTGACCAAGGAACAGCTCGTGGACAAGGAAATTCTGTTCATCCGCGAAAACGCTCCGATCGACTTCATCTTTGGCATGGGCGCCGCCGTGGGATTCTTCGTCGGCTTCGTTGTGGTTTATCAGATTCTCTACACCGAAGTGACAAATCACCTGCCGCAGTACGCCACACTCAAAGCGATGGGGTTCTCCGACGGATATCTGCTGAAAGTTGTTTTCAGTCAGGCGCTGATGCTTTCCGTCCTGGGCTACTTCCCGGGATTCGTACTGGCCCTGGGACTGTATCGCGTCGCGACGAATGCGATTCAGATGCAGTTTGAAATGACGACCGAACGCGCAGTTCTTGTCTTCTGTCTGACGATCGTCATGTGCTGCCTCAGCGCAATGATGGCCATCCGCCGAATCCGCACCGCAGATCCGGCTGAGGTGTTCTGAAGATAGTGTGCTGCGACTGAATTGCGATGCAATGGCAGGCGTGCAAATGCGGGCTGATCACGTCATACACGACACATGCCGTCGCGTTGCGACTCGGAGCGTCCCCTGATCTGATAACCTCGGATTTGCATCCGAGGCTATCACCTGCCGTCGCTCCGCGACTGAATCACGCGTGATCATACTGCGCCTGAATTGCGAAGCAATGTCATGCAACAGC
>CAIYBH010000151.1 GCA_903924405.1 uncultured Planctomycetaceae bacterium
CACGAGCACGAGCACGAGCAACCACACGAGGGAACAGCACGAAGAACGGAAAATCTGGTTTCTCTTGCCTGATCTCCGCTGGTCGCCAGCCAATCGGATTCTGTCCGGGTCATTCCGGCAGATCGTGGCCTTTTGTTTCCGGCCCCAGCCAGATCACAAAAATACCCAGCAGGTAAATGACGGCCATCAGGGAGCCGGCCTTTGCAAAACTGTTGTCGAAGGCTTTCATCAGGTTCACCGTCTGCAGGCCGCCAATTGCGGCCAGAATTCTGCCGAAGTTAAAGGAAAACCCCTGCCCGGTGGCACGCACTGATGTTGGAAACAGTTCTGGAAAATACAGTGGAAAGAAACCGTAAAACGATGCCGTCACACCGCCCGCAATAAATGCGGCCAACAGAAAGGCACTGTCAAATGTGGAATGAAAACGATAAAAGTAAACGGCCGACAGGAATGATCCAAGGCTGAGGACCGCATAGGTTGGCCGGCGGCCAAATCGGCCCGCCGCCATGGCGGCCAGTATGGTCGAACAGATGGCTCCAAGAGCGGTTGCGGTTTGGGTGTACTGTGCGGCGAAGAATTTCTCTCCCGGACTATCGGCGGTCGGCGGAAGATCCGGACGCAGCTCGCCCGCCCAGCGTGGAGCCCACTGCAGTGATCCCCATGTTCCCAGCAAAGCAATGCCCGCAAGGCTGGCTCCCAGCAGCATTCGCTTCAAAACGGTGGAGGAAGCCTGCCGCGTCAGTGTTCCGGCGGCAACGGTGCGTTGCAGATACTGCCGAACGGGATACAGGAAGCCCAGTAACGCCACGACCAGCCCAATAAGCGTCACAAGAACCGCCGCAATCAGCGGGACACTATTCGCAATGGGTGACCAGACAAAAATGATTCCGATGGCTGCCAGACAGCCAATCATCACACCGATCAGGTCGGCGTTATTCCAGTTCGAGGTTTTTCCGGTGGCTCGCTCCTCTTCCCAGCGGGCCGATTCGGGCACAAACAGGCGGATGAAGAAGATCAGCAGTGCCGGAAACGCTCCTGTGATCATCAGAAAACGCCATGCCGAGTTTTGCAGAAGACTGTCAGCCGTCGCCTTGGATAATCCAATGGCCAGCAGTCCCGTTTCAATGCCGCCGATCAGTTGTGTCAGGCCAATACTTAATAATGCCACAAGCAGAAAGCCCACATTGGAGGCCGAACCAATCAGACCGGCGATAAACGCGCGGCTCTTACCCGGCCAGATTTCATTGACGAGGGCAACACCCAGCGACCATTCTCCGCCCATTCCAAGGGACGCCACAAATCGCAGAACTGCGATGTGCCACGCTTCTGTCGCAAAGCCACACAGGCCTGTCAGTACGGCGTAGGTGAAGATACTCAGCGACATCGCCTTGACTCGGCCAATTTTGTCCCCCAGCCAGCCAAAAAAGACACCTCCACTGGCCGCCCCTACCAGAAACACGGCCATAATCACGCCAAACCACTGATCGGAAATCGCCGGGTCCGCACCTTTTCCCAGCAGATCCTTCAACGCCGGTTTGCCGATCAGCGGAAACAGTCCCATTTCAAATCCGTCGAACATCCAGCCCAGCAATGCGGCCGCCAGTGTGGCAAACTGAGAAAATGTTTGATTGGGGGGCAGTTTTTTTGTGGCAGACATGGGACCGTCTCTTTGCGGAAGTCGAAATCCTTCAGAAATCCTCGCATCAGACACTCTCTGATGCTCTGGCATTCCCGGCCAGAGCGAGAAGCCTACAAGAGTTTCCCTCCGGAAACTACACTCAGCAACGAATCGCTGACCGAGTCGCCGTTTTTATGGATTCCGCCGTGGATTTCTGTTCGGTATGCTGCTTCACTCTGTTCGGGGAATGTCAGATGCGTCTGTCATGACTTTCTGACAGCAACGATTTGGGGTTCGCCTGATTCGTCACTGGGTGGCAGCCCATGGTGTTCACCGAATGCGTTGCCGTCTGGTACGGACTGAGCAATCAACCGTCACACAGTGCTGGTTGGTTTCGGTGTTCGTCGACTTCCCGCTGTTTCTTCAGTCCTGTTTACCTACTGAATCCTCCGTTATGCCCAGCACCGATTTCAGCACCATCATTGGACTTGAAGTGCACGTCCAGTTGAAGACTCGCACAAAGCTTTTCTGCGGTTGCACGACGGAGTTTCGTCCAGACGATCCCAATACTCAGACCTGCCCCGTCTGCCTTGGGCTGCCCGGGGCTCTGCCCGTGATGAATGCCGAGGCGTTTCGTCTGTCCCTGACCACAGCGATTGCTTTGAACTGCGACATCGCCGCAGAAACACGCTGGGACCGAAAACAGTACTATTACCCGGATCTTCCCAAAGCGTATCAGATCAGTCAGTACGATCAGCCGTTCAGTTCGGATGGCTGGCTGGATATTTCTGCCGACAATCCCGCGGACCCGCCCCACCGGATTCGCATCACGCGTGCCCATCTGGAAGAAGATGCCGGAAAAAATATCCACGACGAAACCGGCCGCGGTGCTGATAGTCGCGTCGACCTGAATCGTACGGGGACGCCGCTGCTGGAAATCGTCAGTGAACCCGATCTGCGTTCGGCACCGGAATGCCGGCGGTATCTGGAAAGCCTGCGGTCGCTGCTGTTGTTTCTGGAGGTCTCCGACTGCAATATGCAGGAAGGCAGTCTGCGCTGTGACGCCAATGTGAACCTGCATATTCCGATGCCGGATGGAACAACCCTCGCCACGCCCATCGTCGAGCTGAAAAACATGAACAGCTTTCGCAATGTGGAGCTGGCGATTGACTACGAAGTCCGCCGCCAGTACCAGCAGTGGCAGAAGACGGGACAGAAAAAAGGTGATCTGCCCAAACAGACCAGAGGCTGGGATGCGGATCGCGGTCTCACGTTCAGTCAGCGAGAAAAGGAAGAATCCTCGGACTACCGCTATTTCCCGGACCCCGATCTGCAGCCGGTGCTGACGACTGTCGAGCAGGTCGATTCGATTCGCCGCGGTCTGCCGGAAACTCCTGCAGAACGCCGTTCCCGATTCTGCTCCGCCCTGGGGTTGTCTGAGTACGATGCCGACGTGATTCTTGATCAGGGCCCGGAATTGACGTCATGGTTCGAAGCGGTCGCGACGCTGTGCGGTGATCCCAAGACAGCGGCCAATTGGGTGACCCAGGATGTTCTGCGCGATTTGAAGTCCACCGGTCTGGGGCTGGCGGATTTTCCTGTGACCGCAGCCATTCTGGGAAAGCTGCTCCACTGCGTGACTTCAGAACGCATCACAACCAAAAGCGCACGCGACATCTACGGGGAACTGCGAAACCGTGCCGATTCCGGCACTGTGATTTTAGAAACCGATATCGAGCAGGTCATTTTCGAGCGGCGACTGGAGATTGTCAGAGATACGGGCGCGCTGGACGCGGCGATTGCCGCTGCGATGGCGGCAAAACCTGACGCCGTTCGGGATTTTCGCTCGGGAAAACAAAATGCTCTCGGGCCGCTGATTGGCGCAATCATGAAGCAAGTGGCCGGGGCTGACCCAAAACAGGTGCGAGAACGCCTGATCGCGGCGGTGGAAGCCGGACTGTAGACAGGGTGACAGCCAGACACACTGGCCAGCAGACACACTGGCCAGCCAGACACAGCGGCCAGCCAGACACAGCGGCCAGCCAGACACAGCGGCCAGCCAGACACAGCGGCCGGCAAACACAGCGGCCAGTTCACGTCCGGCACATTCCGACAGGAAGTGGCGTCAGCCGTGCCGCGTGAGGCCGCACGAACGCGGCTCTGGTGCCACAACGTACCGGAATCGATCACCCGTTACCGATAAAATTGTGCGATCACAAGGCTTCTGCACCTGACCAGAAAATCCGGTCGGGCCGTGGCATGACTGTGTGGTCTTCCCCGTGGTCTTCGCCTGTCGCGCGGTGGCGGTGGCTGCGGGGGCGAATCGGACGTTTTATTGGGCGTTGGCTGTGACCGTCATTCGATACGGATGCGCCGGACCACCACGGTCGTTCGCATCCTGCACGATCACAAAATAGCTTCCCGGATCCAGCGTTTGCTCGATCAACGAATCCCGAGTCAGTGGCTGATCGTCGCTGGCTGCGATCGGCTTTCCCGTGGCGGAGTAAACCGTCAGCAGCGAGTCCAGATTTGAGCCAGCTTCAGCCGCCTGAATCTGAATTCGAATGGTCTTTGCCGCAGTCAACTGGAGGGCGAACACATCCACATTGCCATCCGCATGAATGCTGCCGGACACAATCGCCGGAACTGTCAGCGGCTGAGCCGTCCTGAATCCCTCGTTCGGTTCGTTTTCAGTAACGACGTTCGTGTCCCCACCGACCAGCAAAGCCCGCGGGACCGATGGGCCGGCAGGGGTCACAACGACCAGATTTGCCTTGCCAGCTGCGACCGTTTCCGGAAGCGTGATTTCCAGTTCCAGCTGCTCGTCACCCGTCTCATCGGCTGTCTGACGGCCGGGGACTGCTGCAGCCGCATGGCTTACAATGCGGATCGACATCCCTGGATAGTCTGTTTGGATTTCACTGGCATCCTTCAGGGACCGTCCGCGCAGGAAGATCTTTGTTTTGCCGGGCTGGAAAACATCCAGCGGATTGCAGACTACAATCCGCGGCGGTTTTACTTCCGTCGCAGCCTGCTGACCAAATGCCATTTCGGACGGCAGGCACAGCATGATGATTGCCGCGAGGGTGCAGACACTAATGCCATGCGTCGCTGGGCGGTTTGTGAAGGCACCGGACGCGACACCTTTTGCTTCGGCAAAAGACGGGGCTAAGATTGGCTGTGCGACAAAAGGCCGGGGCACTGGCATGTCTTTATTGGTGTGCCTACACATACAAAGCCTCAATCACACGTCCTTCGTCAAGAATCGCGACCGGACGGCCGTCCGCGGTGAACAGATGTTTTTCCGGATCAATTCCCAACGCATGGAAAACAGTGCAGGCGACATCTGCCGGACGAATCGGTGCTTCGATCACCTGACCACCTTCCGCATCGGTCTGGCCAAGAACCAGCCCCGGCCTGACTCCGGCACCGGCGAACAACAGTGAGGCGGCCGGGCCCCAGTGATCACGACCGGCGTCCTTATTGATTTTGGGGGTTCGTCCAAATTCTCCCATGGCAATCACCAACACGTCATTCAGAATTCCACGATCGTGCATATCGGTGATCAAAGCCGAATAGCCCCGATCAAAGTCGGGGAGCCGGTTTTCCAACCCGTCCCAGATTTTGGCATGATGATCCCAGCCACCGAAGTTGACAGTGACAAAGCTGACGCCACGTTCGACGAGACGTCGGGCCAGCAGACAACTTTGGCCAAACGTTGTTCGCCCATAACGATCCCGAAGAGCGACCGCTTCGTCATCAATGGCGAAGGCATCGCGGGCTTCGCCGGAAAGTACCATTTCGGTGGCCCGCTGCTGAAACTGACCGTACGCCGCAAGCTGGTCGTTGCCGTCAATACGTCGCGCAAGGCCGTCGACGGTCTGCAACAGTGATTGCCGCCGATCGACGCGAACCTGAGGCAGGGGTTCGGCGCGGGAAACATCCCGGACCCGATACTGCGGCTCATTCGGATCGCCTGCCTTAAATGACTCGTAGCGCCCGCCAAGAAACGCGCTTCGGCCCAGTTCCCAGGTGAATGCGGGATTTTTCGGAATGGCGACATAGGGCGGCAGCGTCCCCGGAAACTGACTTTCATGGGCCGCTACGGCTCCCATCGCTGGCCAGTCCCCAAATGCCGATCCGAAACGTCCGGACATGACCCAGTTGGTTGCCGTTTCGTGATGGTCATTGTTATGCGACCCGCCGCGATGCAAACACACCTTATCCATCGTCTGCGCCATCATCGGCAATAACTCGCCAATCTGAACGCCCGCTACGTTTGTGGAAATGGGCTTGTACTTTCCACGAATCTCTTCGCTTGCCTCAGGCTTCAGGTCAAAACTATCGTGATGCGATAATCCGCCACCGAGGTAAACCAGAATCACGGATTTGGCACGCCGCTGACGGCTGACAGGGCGGCCTTCTTCCGCGGCCATCAATCCCGCCAGCGACAGCCCCCACGGCGCCAGCGTACCGACCTGCAGTGCCTGTCTTCGACCGGGAAAAATCATATCAAACATAGGTGGCTCCCAATCCTGCTGAATATTAATGCTCTGCACTGATTGCTGAATCTGCCTGCTTGTGAAAGTCACGAGCGATTACGTCTGAAGTTTCGGAAAAACCAGAAACCCTTGTTTGAACGACCGCCAGTTCAGGTCCTGAAATCGATCTACTTCAGCGACTTAGTGATTAAAGGTAAATTCTTTGGAATTCAGCAGGGCCCACAGTAAGTCTGCCATGGCCTCGGTACGATCGGCGCCCGCCAATGTCCCGAGGATTTCAGTGCGTTCCTGCGCGGTTGGCAATCGCGAAAGCGTTGCCAGAAAAAGTTCGTCGATCGCCGCTGCGTCGTCTGGAAAGGTTGTCAGAATCTGAGCCAGTCGCCCGTCCGGCGCCCGAATTTTCTCGTGCAGCGATTCTCCATTTTGCAGATGCAGCAACTGCGGAAGCGTGACGTCTTCACTGCGTTCGCAGGCACAGGCTGTCGTGCGTGCAGAACGTCCGAACAATGTCAGAAAATAGGAGTCGGTAAACGGATCCGGAACCTGCACGGAGCGGACACCAACTGGGTATCCGGAAAATGTCTCGGGCTGTGCGGTGGAGTCACAGATGGCATCCAGCAAAACTTCCGCAGGCAGGCGACGCGCCGTAAAGTGCGAGTAAAAGCGCTGATCTCGAAAATTAGACGCGGTCGTTTCCGACGACAATTGATAGGTTCGTGAATTCAGAATTAGCCGCATCAGTGGTTTCAACTGCGTCCCGCTGCTGAGGAATTCACGATTTAGTACGTCCCACAGCTGAAGATTCGATGGCGGATTTGTCGCTCTCAGATCGTCCACAGGCTCGACCAGGCCGGAGCCCAGAAAGTGCCGCCACAGTCGATTGACCATGGCACCGGAGAATAGCGTATTCGAGGGAGCAGTCATCCACGTAATGAAGGCCTGACGCGGATCGCTGCCAGGAGGGATCGTCACGTTCGAACGATCCAGCGGCCGGGGAGCCAGTTGTTGCCCGGTTCGTGGCTGGCGAACCTGGACGGGCGACTGGCTTTCGCTTTGCGCCTGCCGCTGCCATTCCACAAGTCGACTCTGTAAATCAGCAATGGCGGCCGCATCCGTCCCTGCAGCTTTCAGCGTTTCCAGTTTCGGCTGCTCCTGAGCAATCTGCCGTTCTAAGTTGTATTGGTGTCGCGTGCCGATCTGCAGACTGGTGGCACGCTCTTCCGGCTTTTGGCGATCCATCTGCACACGGGAGAAAAATGCGACAAAATGGTAGTAGTCATCCTGAGTCGATTTTTCCAGCGGATGATTGTGGCACCTTGCGCAGCCGATGCGGGTTCCCAGAAATGCCTGGGCCACAGAATCGGCCAGTTCGG
>CAIYBH010000152.1 GCA_903924405.1 uncultured Planctomycetaceae bacterium
AGGGGTCAGGAACCAATAGCCAAATGGCCCGAAGGGTGCTCCGCACTATTGGTTCCTGACCCCTTTTCTGAAGCCTCCGGCGATCGAGACTGTGTCTCAATTTGCTTCCAATCAGATTCGTTGCTAAACGAGTCTGGAAAATGCCGAAAACAATGGCATATAACATGGAGATCGCGGACGATGTCCGCGAGGTGCTCGCATAAACCGGCTGAATGCCGTTGACGTTTGATCACAGATTCTGGTGGGAAAGGTCGTTTCCATGACACATGTTGTTGCTGAACCCTGTTTCAACTGCAAGTACACCGACTGCGTTGTTGTTTGTCCGGTCGAGTGTTTTTACGAAGGCGAAGCGATCCTCTTCATTCACCCGGAAGAGTGCATCGATTGCGAAGCCTGTGTTCCTGAGTGCCCGGTGGCAGCGATTTTCCACGCTGATAACCTGCCGGAAGAGTGGGCGGGCTACAAGGACCTGAACGCCGAGATGGCTCCACAGTGCCCGGGCATCACCGAGCAGAAGACTTCCATGGCCGAAACCCATGGAGTGTGCACTGCCCCCAAGCGTTAATCACAAACGCCTGACGCAGACAATCAAAAGCTCTGGCAGATCTGCCAGAGCTTTTTTTTGGTCCTCGTTCCATCATTGACAGCATCGCAAATTCATGGTCACGTCGCCTCACGCTGGAATTTTCCGGATGCCCCGTTCATGAGCCGTCCCGGAGTATTGCTGCCTGTCATGCAGCGCTGGAGTTGCCATAACTGTGGCGGCTGCTGTCGCGAGCATCAGATTACGATCACCGAACAGGAAAAGCAGCAAATTGAACGTCAGCGATGGTCGGCAGAGTCCGGAATTGCTGCGGACCGGCCCCTGATTGTTGCTCACGGACCCGCATGGCGCCTGAATCATCAGGACGACGGCGCCTGCGTGTTCCTCGACGAAAACGGGCTGTGTCGAATTCACGCGAAGTTCGGAGAAGCCGCGAAACCCCTCGCTTGCCGACTGTATCCCTATGCGATTCACCCAGCCGGACATCTGGTGACGACCAGCCTGCGATTCAGTTGCCCTTCAGTGGTACAGAATCGGGGCGAATTGGTGACGTCCTGCCGTGCGACAATTGAATCGCTGGCGGCGGAAGTTGTGCCGGCCGACTATCGAACGTCAACGGCCCCCGACCTGCGAACCGGACAAGGCCTCGCATGGCCTGATGTCACTCGAATTCTGGCCTTTCTGGAACGCGGAATCTCCGATTCCTCAGTGCCACTCGTCACACGCCTGATCCGCATCCTTTCCTGGCTGGAATTACTGGATCGAGCGGCAAGCGCGACGGTCGTTGGTGAACAACTGGGCACACTGCTGCCACTGCTGCACGAAGCGTCCGTGCGAGCGTATCCCGGCGACGTAGTGCCTGAACAGCCACCATCAAAACTGGCCCGCATCATGTTTCGGCAGTTTGTCGCACAGCTGCTGCGTCATGATACAGCGGTCCTGGCGCGCCGTGGCTTGTCCGCCCGCCTGTCGCTATTGGTACAGGGTCTGCGATTCACACTGGGATTGGGACGCATTCCGCAGGTGGCCGACCCGGAATCGGTGCGAGTTGCCTTTGTGGAACGAGCGGGACTCGGCAAGGCCGACACCTCAGTCCGGTTTCAGCAACTGGAGCAGCCCTTTGGTGGTCGAACGGCCGATTGCGACGACGTACTGGAACGCTACTTTCGGGTCCGGATTCAGGGCTTGCACTTCTGCGGCCCCGCATTCTATGGTTATTCGCTGATCGCCGGCTTTCAGTCCCTCGCACTGATGTACCCGGCTGTGATGTGGACCGCCCGCCTGCGAGCGGCACGAGCCGGACGGAGCCAGCTGCAAAAGAGCGATGTCGAAGCCGCCCTGGCCACGCTTGACCACAACTTCGGTTATTCACCGGTGATGGGACTTCAGACTTCGCGACAACGCATTCGGCAACTTGCTCAGATGCAGCAGATCACGACGCTCTGTGCCTGGTACAGTCGCTGAGAACCCCGGAGTTTCGATTACACCAGCGGCAACAAAAATGCCGATGGGGAAGACATTGTCGACTGGTCCTTTGACAGTTCTTTCGGCCGAGCACCGCGTTTCTGGTCTGATGCCCCAGCCCCTTCCTGATTCAGGGAATGGCAGAGACTGCCGGAAAACTGGGCGATTTACGGAAAAGCAGCAGAAAGAAAAGTTTCAGAAAGACGGTGTCGCGAAGGTTTTGCCGTGTCCTTAGAATATGCGGCAGCGAAAAATCAGTTGAACGCGGTCCCGTCAAGGCTCTTGATTCCCATCCCGGATACTCCCATGCGCAGCGAATCTGAAGTTCTTTTCGAAGACAATCCCTTCTCCATCCCGGTGGCTGACCGCGTTCGGCGGTTGCCCCCCTATCTGTTCGGAACAATCAACAAACGCAAATATCAACTGCGCGTTGCCGGTGTGGACGTGATTGACCTCGGCATGGGTAACCCAACGGACCCGCCGGATCCGCAGATCGTACAGAAAATCGAAGAATCGCTGGCGGACCCCCGAAACCATCGCTATTCCGTTTCCAACGGGATTGGCAACCTGCGCAAGGAAGTCGCTGCCCGATATCTGAAGCGTTACGGCGCCCGACTGGATGCCAATGACGAAGTCCTCGCATGCCTTGGTTCAAAAGAAGGTTTCAGCCACATGTGCCTGGCGCTGATGGGCCCCGGGGACACGGCCATCGTTCCGGCTCCGTCATTCCCGATCCATGTCTACTCCGTCATGCTGGCGTCCGGCAATGTGATCGCGCTGGATGTCCGTGACCCGGACAAGTTTCTCAGAAACGTCGCCTACACCTGCGAACACCTCGTTCCCAAACCCAAAGTGGTCGTGGTGAATTTCCCGCACAACCCGTCCTCAACCGTGATTGAACAGGACTTCTTTGTCGAGCTGGTCAAACTGGCAAAGAAGCACCACTTCCTGATCATCAGCGACTTTGCCTACGCCGACGTGTGTTTTGACGGATACAAAGCTCCCAGCTTCCTCTCAACACCTGGGGCTCTTGATGTGGGAGTCGAACTGACATCCATGAGCAAGAGTTACAGCATGGCAGGCTGGCGTATCGGCTTCTGCTGCGGAAATCGCGAAATGGTTCGCGCTCTGGCAACCATCAAGGGCTACTACGACTACGGCATCTTCCAGCCAATTCAGATCGCCGCCATCGTCGCTATGCGGCACTGCGACAAGGCCATCGATGAAATGGCAGCAGAATACCAGATTCGACGCGATGCACTGTGCGATGGTCTTCGCCGCATTGGCTGGAATCCGATTGTTCCCAAAGCCGGCATGTTCGTCTGGACGGAAATTCCGGAACCATGGCGACAAATGGGCTCAATCGAATTCGCCATGAAGCTACTCAACGAAGGTGGCGTGGCCGTCAGTCCGGGACGCGGATTCGGACCAGAAGGCGAAGGCTATCTGCGTCTGGCCATCGTGGAAAACAGTAAGCGTCTGCGACAGGCCGTGCGACAGATTGACAAGTGCCTCAGTGCTCCCGGTGCAGCGTCCGCCTGAAACACACCTCAGCACACCAACAGCGTTTTCCGCGAACTCGAGGTCTTCCGAACTGCAGAAGGGCCGTCAGGGTGATTGCCCCTCTGCAGACTCGTAGATCTCTGCCAACGCGCGAAAAATCGTCTCCAGCTGCTGCAGGTATTCCGTCTGATCCATGTTTGACTTGCGCTGTTTCAACAGCTCCAGCTGCGCTTCCAGGGCATCCCGCGTGATCTGCTGATCCGCCGTCAGACGCCGTTCTGCCTCGCTCCTGACAAAACAGAGCTTTGCAGCCTTCTGACCATCAATCGCCGCTGGATCGTCTTTCTGCACAGTTGATGCAGGTTTCAGCCCGTCGAACAATTCAGCTCGCACGCCTTTCGCGTCGCCATTATCTTCCAGCAGGGCATGCTCTGTCGCCAGACGCCCCTCCGAACGATAAAACTCGTCCGTTCGTCGAGCGGCATACAGCCATGCTTCCAGCAGCGATGTCTGGCTGTCGCGATCCACATCCGCCTCCGGACTGCCTATCGCCAGTGAAAACGCTTCCCCAAAGCGACTGTACTGTACCTCATTGCCGTCTTTCGTAGCCGTAATGATCACTCGATCCGGCCCTGACAGCGCATTAATAAACGGCGAAGAACAGGAAGAACACAGGACCACAACCAGCGGACGGTGATTGTCCCGACAGGCTGCCGCCATCTCGTCCGCACTGATGTCCGGTCCCCGCAGATTCAAGCGGGCCGATTTCTGGTCGAAGGTGCCGTGCCCAAGAAACACAACCCAGAGCGGCTCGCGGGTCTCTTTCGCCCCTTCAACACTCAGCTGCTCCAGCAGCCGATTACGGTCATCTTCATTCGCGGCAGTCGCAGTGGATGCATCGGCCGATGGTGACGTTTGAGCTTCAGTGGCAGGGTTGAGTCCAATCAGTGAACACGGTACCCCACCCTCGAGCGCAGCCTGCTGCCATCGCTCTGCCCAGCGACGAAACTGTTGCCCATATTCCGGCTGACCCTCGGCACCCACGACCAGAATCAGCCGCGCCTGGTCCTGAATCTCCGGAGGCTGCAGCGCCCACGTCTCTGCACCAGCCATCACCAGCCAAAAACATGTTGCCAGCACCACGCCACATTTCGCAGGTTTCATGGCAGCCCTCCACGACGCCGCATCGTCCAGTCAGTTGTCAGGCAGCCAACAACGATCAGAAAGACCCACCACGAATGCCAGACCGGCCACGACCAGAATTCTGTCAGCGGAGCCTGAGACTGGGGCAGGGCAGATACCAGATCCTCAATCTCGTCCAGTTCAAGAACACGGCCCCCCGTCTGTGTCGCCAGGTCCTCCAGACCGGATCGGTTGATCCGGACCGACTGCATTTCCTTCTGATTCGGCTGCGCCGCCCATCCAGCCACGGCCGTCAGTGGTTCAGCTTTTGCATCGTCAGACACAACGGCCTTGACCGACATCTGCCAGCCCCCCTCCTGCGCTGCGACAAGCGTTGCTTCAAATGTTCCCGATTCCGTGTCAGACGGCACGCCGGTCAACTCAAAGACCTGCCCATCCGGTGCCGTGACACTGAATCGCACGTCCGCATTCTCAGACACTTCAAAATCGCTCCCACGCACCACGGCTGTCAGTTTCATTCCTGACGAACCGGATTGTGTGTCTTCCGTGGCTCCAACCTCCAGTCGACGCGGGACGTCGGCCACCAGCCAACGCATCATCTGACGACAGGCCCGCGCGTGATCGCTGAGGTCATCACCAGCCTTTTCCGTACTCCCTGATTCCGCTGCAGCCGCGGTCGGGACGTCCGGCTGCTGTAGCGACTTCAACCCCTCATTCAGTCGCCAGCGCCACAGGTCACCGATACACAGTGCTCCCGTACGGCCCCGACCAAAACGCTGCACAACCAACGCTGGCCACTGCACCCCGTCCGAGTCCTCAACTTCAGCCATCACCACGGCACCAGGCCGCACGTAACCCGCCGGATTGATCGTCAGAAACTCAGGCATCTCTCCCAGCCGCTGCTCTTCCCCGGCCTCATCCGGCCGCAGCCGAATCCAGGGCTGAAGCCAGCCATCGCGAGTCAGCTTTAATCGCACACCCGCCTCAGGAAACTGCATACGCCGACCCACATCCACCGGTAACAGCTCGCCAACAGGCGTTCGGGCAAAATCACCCTGCGACAGTGATTCCTGACCGCCCATCATCAGCAGTCCACCACCGCGACGTGATACAAAATCATAAATCAGTGTCATCTGATCGGCTGTGAAGAAATCTGCCTCCAGATCGTCCACCACCAGCCCATCGTACTGAAACAACTCCTCAGCCTGCTGAGGAAATCCACTTCGCAATTCCTCGTCACTCTTCGTATTCAACCTCACCAGCACCGGCTCATCGTACTCTTCGACCGTCTCCGGATCCGCTTTATCAAACCCACGAAACAGCGAATTGGAGGATTCTCCTTCACGCCCCCGGAAATCAAACTTCGCTTCCTTTCGGGCAATCCGAATCAAGGCCACAATTTCCAGCAAAGGATCCGATTCCACCGCTCTGCGCAGGAATTTGAAATCCCAGTTCGGGCGGCCGGACACGTACAGAATTCGTCGCGCCGCTGTGCCCCGCTCAACAGCAATCAATTGCACGTTGTTGACCAGTGTGGCCTCCTCCGCCACTTCCGCTCCCTGACTGTCAACAAGCGCCACTCGCAGCTGGTAAAAGACCGTGCCACCCTGCGTCGGCCGATGTCGAAATCGCAGCGGTACAGTGTCCGTCGGTGCCATGGTCTGACGTTCCAGCAGCACACCCGTCGCATCACACAAACTGACGGCGATCTGCCCCTGTGCAAACTCGGAGGCCTGAGGCAACACCTGAATCGTGACCGGCGCGTCATCAAAGGCCGTCTGCGTCACACTCCACGTACCCACCCCGACATCCGGCAGCGTGGTCTCGGTCGCCGGAACCACCGGATAGATCGGAGGCATGGTCTTCAGCAGCTGAGGATCAATGGCGGCGTCCGTGGCATTGCCGTCCGTCAGCAACAGCACACCAGCCAGCGGCTGACCCTCGTAGCGTTGCTGCAGACTTTTCAACGCTGTATTCAGACTGGAAGCCGTGCCCTGAAAATCCACGGCATCCAGACGATCAACCTGCAGCAAACGCTCAGCCACTGTGTAACGTCGCAGTTCGAAGTCCTGCTCCAGACGTTTCAGCCATCCGGGGGGCGTCGTGGACTCGCCCGCTTTCAACACCTGCTGAAACTCTTCAGCACGTGTTGAACCACCCGCACTTGCGCTGACCAGATGACTGCGACTGATATCGGCAACGACAGCAATCACATTGGCCCCGGAACGCGGACGCTGACCACTCCACAGCGGATTCAGCAGACAGATCGCCAGCAACAACCACGCGGCACCACGCAGCCATGGCCCCGCAGATCCTGCCCGCAATCGCTGACGATTCTGCCAGAAAATCCAGGTCAGCCCCAAAACAGCAATCAACGCAGCTGGAACTATCCAGCTGCGATCTCCGATGACCAGACTTGCCGGGTTAAGGATCCACATGAAACCATTTGCACCAAAGACGGCAGCGTTGATCCGAAATTTCCGCGGTGGCTTTCGAACAGGCTGAATTCCCGTCGAATCTCCGCAGAGGTCCCTGTCCAAACTCTCCTTTGTTTGCCCGGAAAAGTAAACCGCCCGGCCGTTTTCCCGCGACGATTTCAGGGAAATCCCTGCATTCGAGTCGCCACAAACATCAGCTATCGCGAGCCGTTTCCGCCAGCCCGGCCGCCCCCATCCTGCTCTGGCACGTAGATTTTCACATCATCGAAGTTGCCAATATCGTCAAACGATCCAAACCCCAGACGCCCCTTCACAAATGTGCGATCCACCGCCGTCATGATCGGTGTTTTCAGATCATCAAAGTACACCGTGATCTCTCCGGAACCAACGTCCCGCACAATGCGGGCCCTGTGCCACTCGTCCGTCCACGGTGTTCCCGCCGTTGTCTTTGTGGAAATCTTCACCCGCGGCGCGCCATTCACAATAAACACCTGATTCGCATGGTCATCCGTGCGTTTTCCGAAATGCACGTAATACAAATGCGCGTCGTCCTGATAGCCAAAAAACAGACACAGTGAACGATGCGGATAGTCCGCAATCGTGGATTGAAAACGAATGTCCATCACAAACGATGACACTTCCAGATCTCTGATCAATGTTCGATTCAGGGGCGATCGAAAGGGCGGTGAAAAGTTGCTGTGCTTCTTCGTTAACGCCAGAAACTGATTGTCTCCCTCGGCTTGCAACTTCCACGCAGAAACATCCGTCGGCTGGTAACGCTCCGCCTGACCGTCCTGGAAGTCGTGCTGATAGATCAGCGTCATTCCCTCCGGCGCCGCAAACTCCCCGGCCACAGCACTCAGATCAAAAATCACCGCACTGCACAACATCCAGGCGACTCGCAATCTCACAGCCATTCTCCCCGCAACAACTCCGCCCTTCCAAACCGCACCCTGTCATTTCAACCGCCCCGGAAAATCCCCGAGCACTCAGGACTCAGGTGCCAGGCACCTCGACACAAAAACCCAGTCGTTTCACACGTTTTCTGAATCCAAAGCGACAGCCGGTTCCGCGACCAGCTATTCCGGCGATTCCACTTCCACGAGACCTTCCATGGGTGTCTTCCTTCCCGGAATTCGCGTGTAAACCGTCTCGTCCCACGTGTGCAGCCCCAGACACGCACGACTGCTGACACCCGTCATCAAACTGCGGTACAGCAGAACCTGAAAATCACCCACCCGCACGCGAAACCCGGCCGCTTCATGAGCCCCGTTGTACCGCCGTGCTTCTGTGACCGTTAGTCGAGCCCAGTCAGCCGCCGCGTCCGCTCGCCCCGGATGCCAATCCAGCGCCAGCGGAATCGTGACACCCCCGGCGCCATGTGCCGCTGAAATCAACTGCCCGTCCTGCTCAACGCACTGCCCCAGCGCATGCAGTACCCGATCGTCTTCCAGCCAGACCGGAATTGCCCGCATCCGCAACAGGCCGCGACCAATCACCAGTTCTCTGGTCCTCGAATCCGCCGCCACTACCGCCCCCTCAGCCAGCGGCAATGCCGTCGTCAGCTGAACCTGCGGCTGAGCAGCGGAGGTGGTGACACTGTCCGTCAGCATCGCAAATCGCTCGCGAGTGGCCAGCATGATCTGCCGAATACACTTCAGCGAATCCCCACACTCACCTTCCAGTTCAATAAACACACACTCCGCATCGTCAAACCAGCAACTGCACTTCCACGACGTCGGCGCTGCCACAGGTTTTTCGTCCAGTTGCACTGACCAGTGCCACGGGCCCGCAAAAACCTGAATGCCCCCGGCAAAAATCTGCAACTGAACATGATCGCCATGCCAATCCAGCATGATCACATCTGCATCTGACTGCACCGACGTTCGCAGAACCGCCGAACTCACGGTATCGGACTGCCACGAAATCTGCAGTGGCGCCGCGTCCTCTGACTTCTGAGCCTTCTCAGGCTGAGTTGTCTGGTCCCCGGAGTCTTCGTCGCGGCCAGACCGATACTTCTTCGGAACCGTGACCTCCTCGACAGGCTTCTGCGTCTTTTTCAGCAGACGGGCCAGCTTTGAAGCATGCCGAGACTCAACAGTCTCCAACAGCATCTGCAGAATGGGCTGCAGTGGCACATCAGCCGCCAACGGAACCTCTTCAGAACGATGCTCTGAAATCGGGGGGGTCGCCAGCATGCACGCCCTGCTCAGCATCTGCTGCACGCGGCCCAGATCGTCACCTTCCCACAACGGCTGGTGAAACACATCCGCCCACAACGTGCCACGCGCCACAGGAGCCAGCACTTCCGACAGACGGAACAGCAGGGCCCCATGCAGATGGCCCTCGTCATCTGTGCTGTCGTGCAGCCAGCGTTGCAGACTGGCCCGACCCGCCGTCTGCAATTCCTGCGATCCCTCCAGTGGACTAAGCACCAACCCGCACACCAACGCCGCTTCGCCCGTCACCAGCAGGCTCTGAACCGCAGACGAAGCAGCAGCCACTGATTCTGCACCGCGTCCCTTGTGATTTTTGCTGCCCCAGAGCGACTGCAGGCCTCGGGACAACGCCGTGAAAACGGAAACAAAAACATCCGGATCCAGCTGGCTGCCTTCTCGCAGCAACACCTCCGCCACCGCCAGCGCTTCCCACGGACCGGGAACACCACGCACTCCCGAGGCCCACGCGGCAAGCACCTGATTCAGCGGTTGCGGACGTTTTCGAGCTGCCTGTTTTTTCTTCTTCTTACCAGAGGCTACCTGCAACACATCCAGCGATGCTGCCAGTTCCCGTTCCAGAGCCGATAACTCTGAACTGTCCACAGACCAGCCACACAACAGCGGATCCCGGCCAAGTCGCCGACGAATGCGTTTCAGCGGACGACTGAATTCGTCCAGCCATGCCTGCTGAAACGCAGCACTGTCGCCGGATGCCGCAGCCTCACGCAACGCTTCGTCAGCATCGCGTGTCACTGGCAGAGATTTCAAGAGCTTACTGACCGATGGTGTGGGCATGATCGTTCCGCGATTCTCTTCGGACGATCCTCCATGATGACAATGTCCGGCGTCGTGCCGGTGAGGACTGCAAATATCTGACCGCTAAATTGTGGTTGAGGAAAATCCGCCGTCGACCACAATGTTCTGACCAGTGACAAAGGATGACGCCCGCGAAGATGCCAGCCAGATCACCGCTCCCGCCAATTCCTGAGCTTCGCCGAAACGAGCCATGGGAGTGTGCGAGATGATCTGAGCACCACGCTCCGTATAACTGCCATCCTCACGAAACAGCAACGCTTTGTTCTGCTCAGCCGGGAAAAATCCGGGACTGATGGCATTCACCCGAACTCCGCGAGTCGCCCATTCACGTGCCAGAAACTTCGTGAAGTTGATGACCGCCGCTTTCGCTGCCGAATACGCCACAACCCGGGACAACGGGATCATTCCGGCCATCGACGCAATGTTAATGATGCTGCCTTTTTTCTGAGCCAGCATGGTTTCGCCAAACACCTGCGCCGGCAACAACGATCCTCCCACCAGATTCAGATCGAAGACGCCATTCCATGCTTCCCGTGATAACCGACAGAAGTCACTGCCCGGTGGCAATGTCGCATCCGGACGATTACCACCCGCTGCCGCAATCAAAACCGTCACCGAACCCAACTCGCGAATGATGGCGTCTCGAGCCTCACTCAGGGAACTGATATCCAGAGCATCCGCGGCCTGAAAGATCGCACGACCTCCCGCCGCTTCAATCATTCGCACACGCTCCATCCCACGCTCAGCATTGCGACCCACAATCGCTACCGATGCGCCAGCCGAAGCCAGGGCTGAGGCCATGCCGCCGCCCAGGACCCCAGTGCCCCCAAGCACCACTGCCGTTTCACCCGTCAGATCAAAAATTGATTGAGTCATCGTAAGTCTGCTTCCACAAGTTCAACAAGGTCCCCACGGTCCCGTCAACTACTCAGCCATCAAACCACAACAGGCACCAACGGCTATCAACAGATGGATGACGGCCAGACCACAGCGTGACATCGGGCCCATCGCTTCCTGCGGCACCTACGTTCGCAACTTTTCCAGCGCCTGCAGCTCCGCTTTCAACTCGTCGTCCGTTCCAATCAGACCTTCCTTCTGACGCGCCCGAAACTGAACCTCCAGATCCGTCAGCATCGGTGTCAGCTTTCCAAGGGCCGCCGGAGATAACCGGTCCGTGAACATCAACCCCTCAATATGGTCGTACTCATGCTGAACCACCCGCGCCGGAAAGTCCTCCATCACCACTTCAAACTGGCGACCAGAAAGATCAAATGCGTCCACCACAATCTGCGTGGCACGAGTCACCGAGGCATGGATCTCCGGCAAACTCAAACACCCCTCCTCGTCCTCCTCACTGCCCTTGCGACGCGTGATCCGAGGATTCAGAAAGACCATTTCCTGATCCTTTTGCTCCGGATCGCCCTCCGGATTGATCACAAACAGACGATACGGAAGACCCACCTGATTGGCCGCCAATCCTACCCCTCGAGCCGCATACATCAGGTCAAACATCTGCTGCACAAGGCCACGCAATTCTGCGTCAATACGAGTGACCTCGCGACATTTCCAACGCAGGGCAGGGTGAGGATGCCAGACTATCTGCAGAGTTTTCATAGCGGTGACAGCAATCAGATTAAACAGCAAAGGACTCAACACACAACCCGGCCCCATACACCCCGGGCCCACGCTCAAAAAAACACCAGCAACCTAAACGCTCAGTGCAATCTGCAAAGCAACAATCCCACTGGACAGTCCTTCACAACACATCCTCCGGATCTTAACACAACTCGTCGCCCGATCAGCCTGTCACCCCACAGCTTCGAAAGGTGAACCGCCCGAGACACGTCCGCCGGCAAAATCCATGACCGTCAAGTCTAATCAAACCCGGGAATTTTCCATCCGAAACACACTGGGAAAGCTGCGGAATCCTGCGACCAATGGCCTCGTGGGATGAGAATCCGGTTTTTGAGACATTCCAGCCCCCTGCACACACCGGAACACACCGGCAGGCCAGCCATTGGTCAGCTGGCCGTGTCCGCTGTCCGCTCCGTCCCGTTTTCCAAAAAACGGCCCACGGCATGCCGCAAATCACCAATCAGCCGCGGCAGATAAAACGTCTGCACGTGCAGGGGTTCGTCCGGCTGAAACTGAGCTGCTGCGGCGGAGTACGACGAGGGATCCCGAATGGAAATCGCCCAGCCTTCAATGTTCGCCCAGCCAAAAACCACTGACGCGTCCCGTCCGGACCGATGCACCGTCATCCACTGAGTGTACTCGTCAGAAAAATCGAAGGGCAAAAACACCTGATCGCCATCCGCCAACTCTGTCAACAGCGTCAGCCAGCCGGCCAGCAACAGCCTCACCCCGGCAATCAGTCCGACAGCAGACTCCACCCCGGACTCCGTTTCCGTTCGCAGATCCAGATAGTAGCATTCCCCGGTGCGGGATTCCGTACCGAGCTGAACTTCAATCTGATTGTCGCAGGTCAGCCGGACTGTTAGGTTCCGCATGTGTTCTCTCGATAGGTCGCCTGCACCAGTCTGCAGCCCCCTCAACATGTGCCGCAGACCCATCGTTCAATCCCGTCCACACCGAAAATCTCTGGTCAACAGGAACTTTGTCTATGGTACGCGTCCTCTGTACGGCACTCAATGGAGAAACAGGTCCCCACTTCCAACTGCTGGCAGATGCCGGTCATGAATGTCATGTCGTGGATCGCCGTCTGGATCTCTGGAACCCGGATGTGCTGATCGAGGCGATCCGCGGATACGATGCCGTCATTGCCGGGTCCGAGCCGTATCCACCGGCGGTCATTGCCGCCAGCCCGCAGGTCCGCGTGCTCGCACGCGCCGGTGTCGGCTTCGATGCCATCAATCTTCCCGCCTGCGACGAAAAGGGAATCGTGGTGGCCACGACCCCAGGCTGCAATCATCATTCTGTCGCCGAACACACCATCGCGATGCTGATGGCCATCGGCCGCGGTTTTCCGGCTCTCGATCAGGAAGTCCGACGCTGCGAATGGAACCGAAATCCGTATCCTCGAGTCTGGGGGCGCACACTCGGTCTGATCGGACTGGGACGCATCGGACAGGCCACCGCCATCCGCGGGCTCGGGCTGGGCATGAAAGTCATCGCCTATGACCCCTTCCCGCCCACCGCGTTCGCCCAGCAACACAACATCCCTCTGGTCAGCCTCGATGAATTGTTCACCGAGTCCGATTTTGTGTCCCTGCATTTGCCAGTCACGGCCGAATCCCGTTACATCATCAACGAATCCTCCATCGCCAAAATGAAGGCAGGAGTTGTTGTCATCAATACGGCGCGAGGTCCGCTGATCGATGAACCCGCCCTGATTCGCGCTCTGCAGTCCGGAAGAATTCGAGCAGCCGGACTGGATGTGTTCGAAACCGAACCTCTCCCCGCTGCCAGCCCGCTGATGTCCATGCCCAATGTCCTGCTCAGCGGACATGTCGCCGGGCTGGATAATGAGTCTCACGATGCCACATGGGCACTGGGCGCCGAAATCATTATCCGCCTCCATCGCGGCGAATGGCCTGCCGACTGCATCCAGAACCTGAAAGGTCAGTCCGGCTGGATGTGGTAATCCAATGCCCGCCGGACCCGCAGGAAAAGTCCGGTACTTCACAGGACCCGGCACTTTCCAGTGGCCAGTCACCATCAGCAGGCAGTGTGAGTCGTAGTCTCTGGGCCACGACTCACGATTGCCCTCACAAATGACGCTGTATAAGTCCCCTGAAACAATCACGGTCAACCACTGCCGGAACTCGACACACACGATGAGCGAATACCAATTCCTCCACTTCCTCGCGATTGATCGCCCCCTTGACCATGAACAGCTGAAGTTCATGCAGAGACAGTCACGGCGGGGAACACTGACTCGGCGAGAGTTTACCGTGGAATATCATGACGATGACTTCGACGGTAAAACGCTCGGGATGATGCGGCGCGGATTCGATCTGCATGTGCATTTCGCAAACTTCGGCATTCGACAACTTATGTTCCGTCTGCCACACGGTTTCCCCGGCGGTGTCACAGCCCTTCAGCCCTATCTCATCAAACACCAGATTGTGTGGTCACAGGACAAGACTGGACCAGGCGGTGTGCTGCAGGTAAATCCGGCAGGAGACACTGAACGCTGGAACGACTATTTTTGTGACATCGAAGACCTGCTGAAGGAACTCACGCCTGTTCGCGAACTGCTGATCCAGGGCGATCTTCGCCCACTCTATCTCGCATGGCTTGCCTGCGAACCTCCTGAAGCCGAGGAACCGCCCGTGCCAGCCGGGTTGAAGGTTCTGCCACAGCCATTGCAACTCATGGCAGACTTTTACGAAGTCCGTGAATGTCTGATTCAGGTGGCAGCCGACGAATCAACAGCCATCAGTGAAACAGTCGCCCCCTCCCTACCAATCCTCCCGTGGCTGGAAAAGAAATCCGAAAAGCAACGGATCGCGCTGCTCGAACAGTTGCTCAACGACGATTCCGGTGTTGTACGAGCAGACGTGTTGCAGTCGATCCGGGAAACTGTGACGCCCACCCAGTGGCCCTCCACAAAGACGTCTCGAACACTGGAAGATCTGTTGCAACGGGCACAGGAACGCAAGCACGTTCTGCAGCGCGAGAAACAGGCTGCCGAGGAGGAACAACGGAGAAAACATCTTGCAGTACTGGCAGAAAATCCCGACAGGATCGTGAAAAAAATCACGAAACTCGTCTCACAAAGAACCCTCGCCAACTACGCCGAAGCTGTCACCTTACTGTGCGATCTTCGCGAAGCCCTCGGTCCGTCAGCAGGACCACACTTCACGTCATCCGTAGCAACCTAGCTTCGCCAGACGTTTCGTCACACCACCGGGCTGATCGGAGATTTGAAAAAGCACGGATTTCTTTAGCAAACCAGTTGCCGACAATGACGCCCAAACCCCAACGCCCTTACCCATCAGAACCTCACGAAACGCGACGGTGACGGTGACACAGCGAACAGCAGACTGCGTCTCCCCCCGGCCGGGATGGAGAAACAGCGGCAATCCGGAAGTTCCGGGGCGTTCGCAGTCTGATGGAGCAAAGGGATTTGAGCGCCGGGTTCGGCCGTGAAAACGCTGGACGTTCGTTTCAACAGAGCGAAACGCGACGATCTGCAAGCTGAACACCGTTTCGCCATCCCCCCCTCACCTCATACAGACTTCGCCAAACAAAAAACCCCGGACCATACGATGATCCGGGGCTCCACTTGACGTGATCACACAGGCTGATCTACCAGCCTGCATCCGCTCGTCTGCATCACTTAGCAGCGCCTGCCTTCTCGGCCGTCAGCTCTTTCAGAGCCCGCTTGTAGTCGATCGGCATCACCTTGTGGAACTGGCCCAGCGCCGTGTCCCAGTGGCTCAGAATATTCGCAGCCACCGTCGAACCCGTGTACTTCAGGTGATTGCGAATCAACGTCTGCAGCTCTTCTTCATCCGTCGGATCCACAACCTTTTCCAGTTCCACCATTTCGAGGTTGCAGTTCACCAGGAAGCGATCGCCCGGATCAAACACATAGGCCACCCCCCCGGACATCCCGGCCGCAAAGTTGCGTCCGGTTGGCCCCAGAACCACAGCACGACCTCCCGTCATGTACTCCAGTCCATGGTCGCCCACACCCTCGATCACCGCGGTGGCGCCAGAGTTCCTGACGCAGAATCGCTCGGCGGCAATCCCGCGGAAGTAAGCTTCGCCGGAGGTGGCCCCATACAAAGCCACGTTGCCAATCAGAATGTTCTGCTCCGCAGCAAATCCTGCTTCCTTCGGCGGGTACACAATCAAACGACCGCCGGACAAACCCTTCCCGGCGTAGTCATTGGCGTCACCTTCGATTTCAATGGTGACCCCATGCGCCAGCCACGCCCCAACACTCTGCCCCGCAGACCCCTTCGCCTTGATGTGAATCGTGTCAGCCGGAAGCCCATTGGCACCCGCAGCGCGGCTCACTTCATTGCTGAGAATCGTCCCGAAAGCTCGGTCCGTATTCTTAATCGTCGTATCAATCCGAACATGCTTCCGCTCCTGAAGCGCCGGACCACACTTCTGCAGCAGCTCCATGTCACGCACCGTATCCAACGCATGATTCTGCTCAATGGTGCAGTACGTCTGAACATCCGCATGCGGCTTCTTCGCCGGCGTCAGAATCGGGCTGAGATCCAGACTCTTCGCTTTCCAGTGAGTCACCGTCTCATCCAGCGCCAGCATGTCCACCCGACCAACCATCTCGTTGATCGTGCGGAATCCGAGGCTGGCCATGATCTCACGCACTTCCTCGGCCACCATAAACAGATAATTCACCACGTGTTCCGGCTTGCCCTGGAACTTCTTTCGCAGAACCGGGTCCTGAGTCGCAATGCCCACCGGACAGGTATTCAGGTGACATTTCCGCATCATGATACAGCCCAGAGTAATCAACGGGGCTGTCGCAAATCCGTACTCTTCCGCACCAAGCATCGCCGCGATGACCACGTCACGGCCAGTCTTGAGCTGTCCGTCCGTCTGCAGCCGCACACGACTGCGCAGGTCGTTCATCACCAGCGTCTGATGAGTCTCTGCAAGCCCCAGTTCCCACGGCAGACCCGCATGCTTGATGCTGGTCAGTGGCGATGCCCCGGTGCCCCCTTCAAACCCGGAAATCAGAATGTTATCGGCATGCCCCTTGGCAACCCCCGAAGCAATCGTTCCCACGCCCACTTCAGACACCAGCTTCACACTGACTCGAGCCCGACGGTTGGCATTCTTCAGGTCAAAAATCAGCTGGGCAAGGTCTTCGATCGAGTAAATGTCGTGGTGCGGCGGCGGGCTGATCAATCCCACGCCCGGCGTGGAAAGACGAGTCGACGCAATCACGTTGTCCACCTTGTGTCCAGGCAGCTCACCACCTTCACCCGGCTTGGCACCCTGAGCGATCTTGATCTGCAGTTCATCCGCGTTGGTCAGATACCATGACGTCACGCCGAATCGCCCTGAAGCCACCTGCTTGATCGCCGAACGTCGCGAATCGCCGTTTTCCATCGGCTCAAATCGCTCGTATCGCTCGCCACCTTCGCCCGTATTGCTCTTGCCACCAATCCGGTTCATGGCAATCGCCAGCGCCTCGTGCGAGTCCGCTGAAATGGAGCCAAAGCTCATCGCCCCCGTGCAGAATCGCTTGACGATCTCTGCCGCCGATTCCACTTCCGTCACAGGAATGGCTGTGCCCGGACGGAATTTCAGCAGACCCCGGAGATGACAGGCTCGAGTCGTCTCGCGATTGACCAGCGTTGCGAAGTCCTTGTACGCCGCTTTGTCACCCTGACGAGCGGCCTGTTGAATTCGCCCAATCGTGTGCGGATTCCACGCATGCTTTTCGCCATGCCGCCGCCACGCATACAGCCCCATATTCGGCAGCTCTGGTGTGATGCTGTCCGGATTCTTCGGGAAGCCGATGTGATGCCGCATCAACGCTTCTTCAGCCAGCAGGTCGAAACCAACACCCTTGATGCGGCTGGGCGTTCCCGCAAAACACAGATCCACGACTTCCGTAGCCAGCCCAAGCGCCTCAAAAATCTGCGCGCCCTTGTAGCTCTGCAGAGTCGAAATGCCCATCTTGGCCATGACTTTCAACATCCCGTGTGCCACGCCGGAGCGATAGGCGGCCACAATGCGATCGTCATCCCAGTCGTCAGACAACTTGCCATCCAGTCGTGACTGACGCAATGCATACAGAGCCAGATACGGGTTGACCGCATCAGCACCATAACCAATCAACAGGCAGAAGTGATGCACCTCCCGCGCTTCGCCGGATTCAACCAGCAAACCAATCTGCGTGCGCTCTTCATGCCGCACAAGATGATGGTGAACTGTTCCGGTGGCCATCAACGAACTGACAGGCACTCGGTCCGCACTGATGCGACGATCCGACAGCACAATCAGACTGTAACCTTCCCGAATGGCCTGTCGCGCTTCCGCACAGATGCGATCCAGAGCCGGCCGCAATCCCGCAGCACCCTCAGACACCGGGTAAGTGATGTCGATCACACGACACTTCCAGTTCCGGTGATTGATCGCCTTCAGATTCGCCATCTGATGGTTGGTCAGAATCGGGTGCGGAACCGCCAGTCGATGCGAACTTTCGGCCGTCGGTGCCAGCAGGTTGCCTTCCGGCCCGATGTAACACTCCAGCGACATAATGACTTCTTCGCGGATCGAATCGATCGGCGGATTCGTCACCTGAGCAAAGATCTGGTGGAAGTAATCGTACAGCATGCGCGGCTGATCGCTGAGGCAGGCGAGGGCCGCGTCGTTCCCCATCGAACCAATCGGGTCCTTGTCCGCTTTAATCAGCGGCAGCAGCATGAACTGCATCGTCTCGGAGGTGTAACCAAACGCCTGCATGCGGCTGTACAACTCCTGGCCGGTCAGACGTTCCGGCGGAGTCCGTCGGGGAAGCTCTTCCAGACGAATTCGCTGCTCGCTCACCCACTGCTGCCACGGCTGTCGGGACGCAATGTCCGCCTTCAGCTCTTCATCATCAATGATCCGACCCTGCTCAAAGTCCACAAGGAACATGCGTCCGGGCTGCAGACGCCCTTTGGTCAGAACATTCTCCGGTTCAATCTCCAGCACTCCCACTTCGCTGGCCATGATCACGCGATCGTCCTTCGTGACATAGTAGCGGCTGGGGCGCAGGCCATTTCGGTCCAGAGTGGCTCCGATGTAATGGCCGTCCGTGAACGAGATGGACGCCGGGCCGTCCCATGGCTCCTGCAACGCCGAAAAGTACTCGTAAAACGCTCGCTTTGATTCCGGCATCGTCTGATGATTCTGCCAGGCTTCCGGCACCATCATCATCACGATTTCCTGCAGCTTACGCCCGGAGTGATACAGCATTTCCAGTGCATTATCGAAGCAGCCTGAGTCCGATGTGTGCGGCTCAATAATCGGAAACAGCTTGCGAATGTCCTCGCCAAACAAGTCGCTCTGCATCATCCCCTGTCGGGCAAACATCCAGTTGGAGTTACCCTTGACCGTGTTGATCTCACCGTTGTGCGCCATAAAACGCAGTGGCTGCGCACGATCCCAGCTGGGAAACGTATTGGTGGCAAAGCGGGAGTGCACCATGGCCAGATGACTCTCATAGTCCGCCGCCTGCAGGTCCGGGAAAAAGGGCAGCACCTGCCACGAAGTCAGCATCCCTTTGTAAATGATCAGCTTGGTAGACAGCGAGCAGATGTAAAACAGCAGTGCCTGTGACAGACTGCTGTTCCGCAATCGATGACTGGCAAGCTTGCGGATGATGAACAACTGACGCTCAAAGGCATCCTGCGCCAGCCCCTCAGCAGCCCCGATAAACAACATCTCCATGAAGGGCGCACAGGCCCGCGCCGAACGACCAATGTCGGCCGCGTCGTAGTCTACCGGCAACACGCGCCAACCCAGACACACCTGACCCTGCTGAGCAATCAATTGCTCAACCGTCTTCCGACACTCTTCCCGCTGCTGCACGTCCTGCGGCAGAAAGACAATCCCGGCCGCGTACTGACCCGCCGGCGGCAATTCCACACCCGGCTCCTGCCGCGCAACTCGCTGCAGAAACCGATGCGGCAGGGCCGTCAGCATCCCCGCTCCGTCCCCGGTATTCGACTCACACCCACACGCCCCACGATGATCCATGTGTCCGAGGATTCGCGCGGCGTCCTCGACGATCTGATGGCTGCGCACCCCTTTAATATGAGCCACAAAGCCGACACCACAGTTCTCATGCTCAAACTGCGGATCATACAGGCCGGTGGCCTGAGGCGCTCCGTAAGGAGGAAGGTAAGGGGCCGGGTACTGATTACCGCGAACATCTTCCATGGATCTGAGCCTTATTCAGACGTCACCAGACGAGCTGTCACCGCAGAGTTCCTCACCAGGGAGTCTTCCGGAAACAGACATTGAAAGGAGCCGAAGAGTTTGTCTTGTCTTGCCGACGGGACCGGTCGGCACGGCGTGCGCATCGATTTCGCCACCAGAACTCGCTGACGCACAACACACTTGCAGAAAAGGGGGGGTCAGCGAGGTGGCAGGTGCATCCGTTTGGATGCGGCCGCGCGTTTCACACCCACACAGGCAATCGCTTGAGGCACCGCGCACGCACCAGTCGCCGCTGCGCTGGCGACGAAACGCCAGACACAGGAGAAACTGCTGAGTGACCGCATTGCTGCGGTGGATACCAATTGATGTTCGAATGGCATGGTTCTGCAAACCAGCGTTGTCAGCGACTGACGACGTTCCGAAAAAACGGATCGGCCTGTGGGGGGCCAAAAACAAACATGGACTAGCACGGTATTCTGACAGGGTGATTTTCGAAAAACAAGCAATCTTCGCCCGCCACATGCCATTCTTCCCTTTGCAGGCCCCACGTGACATTTCCAGCCCCGAAGATTTGCCGAAACTTCCCGCCTTAGCACTCCCACACGCCACGACCGAAACCAATCCCCAGCCCCACAAAGACCGCGAAACCCTCCCACAACCGCACCAACCCCGCCCCCGAAATACAAATTCTCCGGAATCCGACTTTCCAACTCGCTTTTCTCTTGCATGGCAAATCACACCGGCAGTTTGCTGATGTCCGCGTCCTGGTGGAGTTGTTTGTCTTCCCGATACGGGGGTTGCGAATGTATAGTGCGGTCATGTCCGATTCTCCGCAACGCCAGGCACCTCCCGACTCGGCCCACGACACCGTCGATCGGCTTGCCATGCCCGTTCAGTTTGTTCGCGGCGTCGGTCCGCAACGCGCAGCCCTGCTGAAAAATCTGAACATCGAATCCGCTCGCGATCTGCTGTTTCACCTGCCCACCGATATTCACGACTTCAGCGACGTCCGACCCGTTCCGCAACTGCAACCCGATCTGGTGCAGTCCGTTCACGGAATGGTGGTGGATCGCGACTGCCGACAGATGTCCGGTGGCCGAACTCTGGTCGGCATCCTGCTGAACTGCCAGGGACATTTCGTCCGCGGCCTGTGGTTCAATCAGCCGTGGATGATGAAGAAGTACCAGGACGGCGATCGACTCGTCTTCAACGGAAAACCTGGTCGTCGCGCCGGACGCTGGGAATTCAATAACCCCACCGTCTACGTCCTGCCCCCGGAAGATGATCCGGATCAGATTTCCGGTATCCTCCCCAGGTATCCACTGACAGACGGAATTCGCATGGACAGCATGCGACGAATGACTCGCGCTGTCACCGAACAATGTGCCGACCTCGTTGCCGATCCTTTACCACTCAACTTCCGCACGGCTCATCAACTTCCGGAACTTGCCACCGCCCTGCGCGGACTGCATATTCCCCAGAGCAGGCAGCAGTGGGAAGACGCCCGCCGACGCGTCCTGCTGGATGACCTCCTCGAATTTCAACTGGGCCTGGCTCTGCGACGACGGATGACCCAACGCCTGAAAGCAGTCCCCATTGATGTCTCCGCTCGTATCGATGCGCGTATCCGCAGACTGTTCGATTTTCGCATGACCGACGGCCAGAACTCCGCTGTGCAGGATATCGTCCGTGACCTGAAACTGCAGCAACCCATGCACCGCCTGCTGCAGGCCGATGTCGGCGCCGGCAAGACGGCCATCGCCGTTTATGCGATGCTGGCCGCGGTCGCCGCCGGTCAGCAGGCCGTGCTGATGGCCCCCACAGAAGTCCTCGCGACTCAACACTGGGAGACCTTCGAAGAACTCCTGAAAAACAGTCGCGTCCAGCGCTGCCTGCTCCTCGGAGGCCTGCCAGCCGCCCAGCGCCGCGAACTTCTGACCGGCATCTCCAGCGGGACCCTCCAACTGATCATCGGAACTCAGGCACTGATCCAGGAAGCCGTGCAGTTCAAAAACCTCGCCGTGGCCGTCGTCGACGAACAGCACCGCTTCGGCGTTCGCCAGCGTGCCGGGTTCTTCAACGGTGAACTCAGCCCCCATGTGCTCGTCATGACCGCCACTCCAATTCCCAGAAGCCTCTGCCTGACACAATTCGGAGATCTCGATGTCTCCGTCATTCGTGATCTTCCCCCGGGGCGTCAGCGAGTCATTACGTCACGGATCTGCGGGGGCCCCGAACAGGACAGAGTCTGGCAGTTCGTGCACGAACAGGTGCGACAGGGCCGACAAGCCTACGTCGTCTGCCCCCGCGTCGAAGGCCAGGCCGAAGACGACTTCGCCTCCGCTGAAGTCTTCTTCCAGCACCTGCAGACATCAAAACTGGCGGGATTACGAGTCGACCTGCTGCACGGTCGCATGGAACGAGACGTACGACACTCCGTGATGGAACGCTTCCGAAACCACGAAACCGATGTGCTGGTGTCCACAACCGTCATCGAAGTCGGTGTCAACATTCCCAATGCCACACTGATGATCATCCAACAAGCAGAACGCTTCGGACTGGCACAATTGCATCAGCTGCGAGGTCGTATCTGCCGCGGACGGTTTCAGGGCTATTGCTTCCTGTTCTCGGAAACCGATCTCCCCGACGCAGTCACTCGCCTGACCGCACTCGAAAAAACGTCCGATGGCTTTGAACTGGCAGAAAAAGATGCCGAACTGCGTGGCCCCGGGGATATCCTCGGCCTCCGGCAAAGCGGCGCTATGCCGCTGCGCGTTGCAGACCCCGTTCGTGACCTGAAATTGCTGCAGCTGTCACGCCAGATCGCGCAGGAACTTGTCGACAGCGGACAGTTCGATCGCCCCGATTTTCAACAGCTCCGCGAAATCGTCATGCAGCGGTTCGCTCATCTGTTTGATCTGCCTCAAACCGGCTGACACCCAGTCCAGCTCCGGATCAACAGTCACAGCAAACCACCGCAGTCCCAGCCGACGATTATTCAGCCCCCCAGCGGACCCGGAGGCTGATCCCGCTCGCGATCCATCAGCCGGACCAGACTGGCAATCGAGGTCACCTTCAGCTTGCGCATCGACTTCGCTCGGTGCTTCTCAACCGTCTTGATGCTGATTCCCAGTTGAATCGACATCCCCTTGTTGGTGTTTCCCTGATACACAAGGTCCACCACCTGCCGCTCTCGGCCCGACAAACGACTCAGATAACTTTCACCCCCGGGCAACAACGGCGGCAAGGCCGACTCTTCCTGCTCTGCCAGTTGCAGTTGCTGAAATCCATCCTGCACCGCCTGCAGCAGTTCTCGCCGATCAAACGGTTTGTCCAGAACCGTCACAGCACCAAGTTTCAGAGCACTCACGGTGGAACTGGTACGCGGATACGCCGTGATCAGAATCATCCGAAAGTCATTCTGACGCTCCAGCAGGCGACGCTGAACCTCCGGTCCGTCCACCTGACCCATCCGGTAGTCTGTGATCACAACCCCCGGTGCCAGCGTTGGCACGGCATCGACGAACTGCACCGAGTTCTGATAGCAACGAGTGTCATAGCCGGCGTCCTGCAGAATCGTCTGCAGCACTTCCAGCACATGAGTATCGTCGTCCACCGCGTAAACGCGTCGACCACGCCCCTCAGAAATCTGAATCTCAGACTGAATCATCTCGTTTCCCCTTTCTGACGACCATCTGGCTCTGATTGCTGTCAGTCACCTTGTCGTCGGAAAACCACATCCACGCCGCTGCTCAAGTTGCCCCAACGACACCACTCAACATCTCAGTAACCCTGACGACGGTGCGACCCCTCCGCCACTGGACATTTCGTCAGGCACTGCACATGACCAACGCACTCACTCTTGAAGATTCCCTACTAACGCCGCCGCAGTCACCTTGCAACTACGACCACAACTCACATGCCCCACCCAAACACAACACTTACAGATCCACATATACGCTTCTGTGGGTCAAGTTGTCGCCAAACAGCAACACAAGCCCCCCCAGGATCGCCCGAATCACCCAAAACTTCCAGGAAAGTAGTCATTCCTTCCGCCTTTTGCTGTCCTCGGTTCACTGGTTTTCCCGGAATGCGCTTAACCCGTCACCGCCGACCTCAATTCCGAGCTTTCTCAAAAAAAACCAATCTTCCCAAAACCAGGACATCAAACCAGCGTCGGCCGGGAGTCCCCGCGTGGGACGCCGAATCGACAGCAATCCGGGAGTTCAGGGGCGGTTTCAATTGGCTTGTGCCCAGGTGCCAGTGTTTCAGGTTCGGCAGTGAAAACGCTGAAAGTTCGTTTTGGCGGAGCGAAACGCGACTCTTTCAGGGCGTTAAACCGTTTCGCCATCCCACCCCTCGCTTTCCCCCTTTCCCAGACCTCCCCGGCAGTTTTCCACGATGCACCGTTACAGCATCACCTCGACCTGCTACACTCCCCCGGCATTCTCTCAACCCACCTGCCATGGATGGCACAATGGTTTCCAGTCTCACACATCGCCACAGCACATCCCCTGCCACACCCGGCAGCTGGTTTCTCCTGGGCGTCTGCGGGGCTGGCATGAAAAGCCTCTGCAATCTCCTGCTGGCTCGCGGAGATCGTGTCGCCGGAACCGACCAGGATGCCGGTGCTCTGCGACAGTTTCAGCACGCCATGTCCGGCCGCGTGCAAATCCTCGCATGGGACTCCCTGCAAAACTCACCACAGCTACCCGGCGACCATGTCGTCCGGTCACTCGCCGTCAGTCCTGATTGCCCCCCTCTGCAACACCTCAACCCCGCAGTCCCCGTCCTGACGCTGCCACAGGCTCTCGGTCAGTTCTTTTCCCAAACTCGCCAGCTGTGTGTCGCCGGAACTCATGGAAAAACCACGACGGCCGGAATGCTCTGGTGGATCCTCTCGCAATGCGGATATCCGGCAACCCGTTACCTTGGCGGCGAACTCTGCAGCAACGACAGTCCGCTGCCCACCTCCTGGCATTCCGCTGTGATCGAAAGCTGTGAGTACCAGAATGCCTTCCACAGCCTCTCGCCGGCACTCTGCGTCCTGAATGACGTGGAGCCCGATCATTTCGACTGGTTTGCCGCGCCCGAACAACTGCAGGCCTCGTTTCAGCAGTTTGTCAGCACCACCGCTGCCGACGGCACCGTCATCACCAACGCGGACTGCCCACTGTCCCTGGCCATCGCACGCAACTCCGGTGTGCCCTTTGTCAGTTACTCCGCGAACGCCCATCACCTGGCGGACTGGCAGATCACCCAGCATGTCCAGTTCCCGGGGCTGCAACCGAGCCGCCGAGACACGCTGGCAAAGCCGCACCCGAGTCGTTTTCAGGGCCAGCGCTTTCAGCTGCAGCGAACCGACGGGCAGTCATTTTCCATCCGGCTCGGCATTCCCGGCCTTCACAACAGCCAGAATGCAGCGGCCGCCTTTCTGGCCGCTCGCAGCCTCGGAATCGCACCTGAACTCTGCCTGCAGCACCTCGCGACCTTTCCCGGCATGCAGCGGCGTTTTGAACATCGCGGCGTTTGGCGCGGAGCGGACCTGATTGACGATTACGCGCATCATCCCACCGCAGTGCTGGCGACAATCCGCACGGCGCGCGCCGTCTTTCCCGGTCGTCGCCTCGTGATTGTCTTCGAACCACATCAGTTGAGCCGTGTCCGGGCCCTGAACACCGACTTTGCACTGGCACTCGCCCGCGCAGATGCGGTGCTGGTGCTGCCGGTGCTCGCCGTCAGGGAAACTCAGGAAGCGAACGCGGCCCTCGAAGCCTCACAGCAGCTCATTCAGCAGATAAACTCTTCAGGCGGACACGCAAGTCTGGTGAAGAATCTTGACCAGGTGCCGGGAACATTAGACTATTCCACGAAACCGGGTGACATACTCTTGACCATGGGTGCAGGCAGGACTAACACAATTCATGACGAAATCCATCGAAGACTTCAGCGAGATTCTGCAGCGTGAAATTCCTCTGGCGTCCTTCACATGGCTGCGCACAGGTGGACCAGCAGAATATCTGCTGACCCCGCGCACCGAGGAAGAACTGCTTGAGGTGCTGCAGGTCTGTCGGGCGCAGCAACTGCCCATTCGGATTCTGGGCTCAGGTTCCAATCTTCTGGTCCGCGACGAAGGTGTCCGCGGCGCCGTCATTCACGTCGTGGAACCAGTCCTCGGGCAAATCACCATCAGCGATACCTCCGTGACCGCCGGCGGCGGCGCACTGTTGTCACATGTCATCACCGAAGCCACTCGCGCCGGTCTGGGTGGCATGGAACATCTGGTCGGTATTCCGGGCACGGTCGCCGGAGCTGTCGTCGGCAACAGTGGCGGCCGCAACGGCGACATCGGTCAGCTGATCCAGTCCATCCGCGTACTGACTCAGGATGGCGTGATCGCCGTGCGACGCGGGGATGAATTGTCCTTTGCCTACCGACGCAGCAGCATTCAGGATCTCCTGTTGCTCTCCGCAACGCTGGAACTGCACAAGGATGATTCCGAAGAACTGACTCGACGGATGCGCAAAAACTGGATCATGAAACGATCCACGCAACCGCTGGCCGATCAATCCGCCGGTTGCATCTTCCGCAACCCCCGAGGACTTAGTGCCGGCGCCCTGATCGAACAATGCGGGCTCAAAAATGCACAGTCCGGTAAGGCCCGCGTCAGTGACCGACACGCGAACTTCATCGTGACTGAACCAGGGGCGGTCAGCGCCGATGTGGAAAACCTGATTGCCCGTATCCGCCGCGAAGTCGCCGCAAAGTATTCCGTGGAACTCGAACTGGAAATTCGTGTCTGGTAGTCCCTGACTCAGACTCAGACAACCAATCCATCCGCAGGCAGGATGCCTTTCAACGGATTGCGACACATCACTTCACCGATCGACACAGGGTCGCGGTGGCAGAATGACAGGGAGGTCACCATGCGCAGTCTGCCGGATCACGGCCCGCTGCAGATCGTCGTCCTGGCCGGAGGTGCCTCTGCGGAACGCGAGGTCAGCCTCGACAGCGGCCGCACAGTCGCGGCTGCGCTGTCCGCACTGGGACATCACGTGGAACTGCTGGACCCGGCAGAACGCCCACTGGCCGATTTCCCGGTGCACGGCGACGCCATCGTTCCCATGCTGCATGGCACCGGTGGCGAAGATGGCACGCTTCAGCGTCAGCTGGAATCCACCGGGCTGCCCTGGCTCGGCAGCTCCCCGGCCGCCTCAGCACTGACCTTCAACAAAGCGGCCACCCGACATCTGCTGCTGCAGGCCGGCTTGCCAGTCGCCGCAGGCTGCGTACTGCGAAAACATCAACCCCTGACGACAGCTCTGCAGGCCGCCGAACGGCTGGGCTATCCCGTCGTGGTCAAACCCACCGAACAGGGTTCCAGCGTCGGTATCAGTCTGGTTCGGCATCCGGAACAACTGCAGCAGGCCCTCCAGGCGGCTCTGGCGTGGGGAACGGAATGCCTGCTGGAAGAATATGTGCCCGGCCGCGAAATCACTGTGCCAATCGTCGATGACACTGTGTTTCCAGCCGTTGAAATTCTGCCCGCAGGACCGTGGTATGACTATGCCGCCAAGTACGCCGACGAAAGTACACGCTATCGCATCGCGCCCACTGACCTGCCGCCCGAACTGCTGACCGCCGTGCAGCGCGCCTGTCGCGTCTGCGGAGTCACTGCGATCAGCCGCACAGACGTTCGTCTGCGACCGGATGGAAGCTTCTGCATTCTGGAGATCAACACCATTCCCGGCATGACGTCGCACAGCCTGGTCCCCATGTCAGCGGCCAGCCTGGGCATCGGCGTTGGCGAATTGCTGGAGTCGCTGATTCGGAAGCGTCTGGCCCTGAGTCGTCGGGCGGCCTGATGCTGTTCGGGCGAAGCTGCTGTGAACACGGTATTCACCAATCACCTGCGAACCCTGGCAAACCACAGAGTCCTGACACACACGTTGATTCCCGGTTCCCTTTTTCTCTCGATCACCTTTTCTGCGGCACACGCATGACCAGAAGTCGTCAACTGCGGTATCTGGCTGAATACGCAGCCTTCCGGGCGATCGTGCTGGTCATCCAGTGCCTGCCCACGTTCGCCACCGTCGTGCTCGCGCGCGGACTGGCCTGGGTCATCGTCAATCTGCTGCCTCGCAAAGTCAGCCGGTATGACATCGCGCGAGACAACCTGCGCATTGCCTTTGGTGAACACCTGCCGGATAGCGAAGTCCTGCGCATTTTCACGGCGATGTGGCAGCATCTGTTCAGAATGGTCTGCGAAATGGTGCAGCTGCCGCGTCGATTCGAACTGGAAACCTGCGCCGAAGTGCTCGATTTCGAAAATCGCAACGCCTGCGTTCGTGCACTCTGCTGCGGCCGGCCTGTCATCTGTCTGGGTGGCCATTTCGGCAACTGGGAAATCAGCGTGAATACCTTTGGAAAATTCGGATTTCCCATGGGTGTTGTCGCGCGCGACCTGGACAATCCATGGCTGCATGAGTGGTTTCGGCGCTATCGGGAATCCACAGGTCATACCCTGATTTCCAAGGCAGGAGCCGGCGCCGACGTCTCCGACATCATGCATCGCGGCGGCATGGTCTCCATGCTGTGCGATCAGGATGCTGGTCGCACCGGCCTGTTCGTGGATTTCTTCGGACGCCCGGCATCCACCTTCAAATCCATCGCCCTGCTGGCTCTGCAGTACAATGCCCTGATCATTGTTGGCGGAGCCTGGCGACTGCCCGAATCGCAGCAGAAAGGCGCCCGCTGGGTCCGCTTCTGCCTGACGACTCAGGAAATCATTGACCCCGCGGACTACCAGGATGCTCAGGGAGTCGAACGGCTGACACAACGGTTTACCACCGCCCTCGAAGACCTGATTCGCAAAGCCCCGGAACAATACTTCTGGGTCCATCGACGCTGGAAATCTGTCCCCGGGGAACGCAAACGACGACGACCCGCGAAACCAGCCTCCGAGCCGACCACAACCCCGGCGGCAGAACCCGCGCCGCCCGGCTGAACAGACCAGTCAACGACAAGGATGCCGCATCCGTGTTGATCCCGCGAATAGTCGCGTTTCGCTCCGACGAAACGTGCGCTCTGGATTTTACCTCGCTCATTCTGCAAAAAAAAATCCTCTCCATAACCCATCAAAAACCCTCCTGATTTTCCAGCGTGCCATCGGTTCGCCATCCCAGTCGCCCCCCCGGTTTGCGAATTCCGCAGACAACTCCCATAATCTTCCGGGCACTCAACGTCCGGTATCCCGGCCGCCCCCTCCGCGTCTCGGCAACTCGCCGCGACACCGCCGGCGGCCTTGCAGTATTCCGGCTGTCTCCAGCACCGCGTTCCTGTTGTCTCCCACCCAGTGATCTTTCAAAAGGCACCTTCCATGACCCCGCGCCCCAATCGACGTCACTTTCTGCAGGCCACAGCACTTGGTCTGGCTGCCACACAACTGCCCACCACACGCGGGGCACGGATCCGCGGAGCCAATGAGCGACTGAATATCGGCGTGATCGGTGTCGGAGGGCGTGGAGCAGGAAACCTGGACGCTGTCAGTTCCGAAAACATCGTCGCACTCTGTGACGTCGACAGCGATCGCCTGAACGCAGCCGCCAGCCGCCACACCAGTGCCCGAAAATATGCCGATTACCGGCAACTGCTGGAACAACAGGACCTCGACGCGGTCGTCATCGCCACGCCGGATCATCACCACGCGCCGGCCACCGTGCGAGCTCTTCGAGGCGGCCTGCATGTGTACTGTGAGAAACCGCTGACGCACACGGTGGAAGAAGCACGCCTGATTGCAGCACTCACCAGCGAAAAGAAACTGGCAACCCAGATGGGGACGCAGAATCATGAACATCCCGGCTACCTGCGACTGGTGGAACTGCTGCAGACCGGCGCCATCGGTGATGTCACCGAAGTACACGTCATCACCGATCGTCCCGGACGCTGGTGGCCACAGGGAATGAGCCGTCCTGCAGACCAGCCTGCCGTCCCGGGGTCACTGTCGTGGGATCTCTGGCTGGGACCAGCAACAGAACGTTCGTATCACCCGGACTACGTCCCGTTCAAATGGCGCGGCTGGTGGGACTTCGGCTGCGGGGCCGTGGGTGACATGGCCATTCACCTCGCGGATCCCGCCTTCTGGGGATTGAAACTGGGCGGCAAAGTGAAAGTCACCTCCACCGGCCCCGAACCCAATCCCTGGAGCGCACCGGCGTGGATGCAGACACGCTTCGAATTCGGTCAGCGGGGAAATCTGAGCCCTGTGACGCTGATCTGGTACGAAGGGGAAACCAAAGCCGCGCCGGAAATTGCCGCAGAACTCCCCATGAACGGTTCACTCTTTATCGGCACCAAAGGCCGCATCGCCATCGCACACGACGGATTTCCAAAACTGCTGCCCGAAGAGCAGTTTGCGGACTTTAAGGCGCCGCAGCCGTTTCTCCCGGATTCACCGGGTCATCATCGACAATGGATCGACGCCTGTCGAACAGGCAGTCGCACCGGCAGCCCCTTCTCTTACGCCGCGCCGTTCACCGAAACGGTGCTGCTGGGAAATGTCGCCTATCGCGCCGGCAAGACCATCGAATTTGACCCGGAAACAGGTCGCATCACCAACGACACCGCCGCCAATCAGTACCTGTCCAAAGAATACCGCAAAGGCTGGGACATCAAGGCCTGAAGCGGATCAGTCGACAACGCGGGAGGGGGGCGACCACGGTTCAAACCGCCCCCCGGCCCAATCCCTCGCTTCGTTCCCGCGAAACATCCCTGAGCCTCGGATGGCGAAACAGTCTTAAACCAGCAAATAGTCGCGTTTCGCTCCGTCGAAACGTGTGTCCTGCTTTTTCACGGTCAAACCCGATACTCGGATGCCTTGCACAAGCACGCTGAAAACGCCCCCGAGCCCCCAGCAGCAGACTTACGCTCTTCGTGACTTTCGTGCCTCAAAACGAACGCCACAAACACATGCGAAGTCAACACAAAACCCCGGAAGCCCCCTGTTTTCCCACATTTTATACCCGGGGATTGGCCCCATGTGGGCTTGCTGAATTCCCGGCGAATCGTTGAAGTGCGGACCGCCCCCTGTACAGGCCTGGAAAACGGCGTGAATCGGCAGGTCCTGACTGTTGGGGAACGGAAACTGATTCGTCTGCTTTCCGGATTTCCGCGTTTCAGCAAATGCCCCCCCGCTTTTCCTCAACCTGTTCTGCGGATTGTACCGACTGAATGAAGTGATGTGGTCTGCACGTGCGCCTGCGGAGAAAATCCGCAGAATCTGCCGGTGGACCATGTTTCTGACTGGACAGCAGCAAAAGAGCAGTTGGTTGGACGACTGCTTTCAGGTTTTGGCGGTTCACGGCTTCTGTCAACGAATTGTTCTCTGAATCAGGTAACTCGAAATGCTTCTGAACACCTGGCTCTCCTTTGCTCGTCGACAACTCTTCACGGCCGGTAGCCGTCGAGTGAACCGTTCTCGATTTGCGCCTTCTGGTCGCATGGAGCAGCTGGAAGAGCGAATGCTGCTTGCCGGCAACCCGGTCCTTATCAATTCCCTCGTGATCAACGCGGACAACCAGTCGCTGTACACCAACGCGGCCGGGGGACTTTCGATCACCAATGCCAGCCTGGCTGGAAAAGACGGACTGGTGATTGAGGGCATCAGCATTTCCCCGACGGCGGGCGATGCGATCTCCATCAACCTGTCTGATATCAGCCTGCAGCGACTGGCGATCGAATCCGTCGTTGTCGCTCAGTACAACACCATCGGGCTTAATCTGGACCTGACCAATGTCACCGGCCTGCAGTCAGTGGCCATCGAAGATGTGCAGATGACCGGCACGGGCCGCGGTGTTGACCTGAACTTCGTGAACACAGACACCAATTCGCTGACGATTGAAGACAGCACGCTGCCCGGTGTGCTGGTCACAGCGGCCTCCGGCTCGGACATTAAAAACGGTTTGATCACCGAAAATCGCATCGCCGCACCGGCAGGATTCGAAGGCGTGATGCTGGATGTGCAGAGCACTCCCACGGCAATCAGCACTGCCAACGGCTTTCGAATTCTCAACAACTCTCAGCTGACCACCCGGGACCGGGATGCGGTGCGCGTCATCGCAGCCGCTCCACTGGATGCCACCAACAGCACCATCACAAAACTGGATGGGCTCACCATCAGTGGCAACGCCATCGGATCGGCCGAAGGGGCGGACGTACTGTTTCGAGCTGAGGGCGACACCTTTGTCCAGCCCTTCCGGCTGACAAATCGCGCCACGAAGGGCGAACTGCTGCAGACCTTCGTCTTCGACCTCCGCGATCTGGGACTGCAGTTTGACCCCGACCCCACGACCGGCAAACCATTCACTCCAGTGGCTGGCACAGGCGGACTGACCGGAGTCAACACGGCCGTTCTGAGCAACAACAACCAGACGCTGACCGTCACCTTCACCGACTTCAATCCTGGCGAAACACTGCAGTTCGTGCTCGACATCGACCTGCTCGGTGGCACACCGGCCTCCATCTTCGGAAACCAGCTGATCGGTGCTGACGTCCAGTTTGCCTTCTCCGGAAACAAGAGCGTCGCGGGACAGATGGCAGGGGACCCGGTTGCGGTCTCTGCCTCACAGTTTCTGCCAGGCGCCGGCCAGGCTGGCGTGACCCACGGGATCAGCGTCAACGCCACCGGATCACCAGTCACCAATCTGAACTTTCTGACCAACGTCGTGACAGGTGCCCCTGGCTATGGTCTGTTTCTGAATGCCAAAGGCTACAGCGACATGACCGGCGTTGTCAGCGGAAACCAGTTCTCCAGCTCAGGACGCGACGGGATCCGCGTCAGCATGGTGGACAGCCGCTTCACCGGCGGTATCTTCGACAACTCCATCGCCAACAACGGCGGCAACGGGATTTCACTGCTGCCCAGCTCGTCGGTTTCAGGCCGAGTCCAATCGGTGACCGGCGGACGGATTGGTGCACCGTTCATTATCACCTCTGCCAACCACGGACTGCTCACCGGCGACGAAGTCATTCTGCAGGGAATTCAGGAAGGCATTCAGGGGATCAATCACGCCGCCAACGGCCGCTTCCTCGTCACACGTTTGACCAACAATACATTTTCGCTGCAGGGAACGGGTGTTGACTTTGGTCGGACCTATGTGTTCGCCGGCGGCGGTGCATGGTACGTGCCGGACTTCCGCAATGGCGGCCTGGACCAGAACAGCGCCCGTAACTTCGCCCAGATCGACCTGCAGGCAGAATCGCCCGCGCAGGCCATTACCGGAGCCACCAACACCAGCGATATCCGGATCACTTCCGTGGCCCATGGTCTCCAGACCGGCGACATGGTGCGGATTACCGGTGTTCAGGGCAACAGCGCCGCTAATGGGACCTTCGCCGTCACCGTCGTCTCGGCAAATGAGTTCCTGCTGAAGGGCGTTCGGGGGAATGGTGACTTCACCATCGGCGGTTCCTTCGTCCGTCTGAACGAAGTCGCCCCCAACGGCGATGTTGTGCTGCAGGGGATTCAGGGGAACAGCATCACCGGTAACACCGGCAGCGGGATCTACTCCACCCCCGAAGTCGGATCCACCGTCCGGGCGGATATTGTCCGCAACACAATCTCGCTGAACAATGACAAAGGCGTGCTGTTTCAGTCCTACAGCTTCGGTCTGGGAACAGCTCTGCCACTGTCCACAACTGATCCAAATGCGGTGGTTCAGTCGCAGGACCTTGGATTCAGCGTCCATATCGGAACCGAGTCTCCGAGTCTGGGCAATGTCAGCGGTGGCGGTAACACGCTGCATCAGAATCGCGGTGCCGGGATTGCCCTCGAAGCACTCGACTTCGGTACCGGCTCTTTCGACGTCTGGAACAATACCATCACGTCAACCCGCGACGATGCCAACGCGGCAACACCTTACACGGGTGACGGTATCTTTATCCGACTGGACGACGGCCGACTGGTGGCGGATGCCGCCGCGCTGCTGCAGCGATCGGTCATCAAGAACAACGTGATCGGCGTGGATAACCTGGGAAGCGCCGGCAACGGTCTGTTCTTCTCAATGCGGGAACGCACACGCATTCAGGACCTGGAGATTGTCAACAACACCTTCCTGAACAGCGGCCTCGACGGGTTCCACTTCGAACGATCCGAAGACGCGCGACTGAACGCTGTGATCTTCGAAAAGAACAAGTCCACCAACAACACGGGCGATGGATTTGACCTGTTTGCCAAAAACACCACGCTCGACCGCCAGGACTTCCTGATCAACGACAACTTCATCGAAGACAACGGTCAGTATGGTTTGCGAGTCGACGCGCAGGCGGACGCCCGACTGGCCATTGAATTCAACAGCAACTCAGTCAAACGCAACGGACACACGCCGGCCAATGCTGGTTTCCATCCAGTTGACGGCGTGCCGAATTCAGCTCGCAGTGCCGGTGGCGTCGGAATTCGTGCGTTCCAGCAGATTGATATTGCTTTTAATAGTGTGGACACCTCAGTCAGCGACAACATCGGTGACGGCTTCTCCATCGACGCTTTCAACTACTTTGACACGCTGGAGTTTCGCTCCACCTTCAAACGCGTCACGATGGACAACAACACCCTGACCGGGTTCCGCAATCACGGGGCCGCGTTTGGTGGATTCTCCTTTGTGGATTCATCATTCAGCAGCAACGGCGAAGACGGCGTTCGCATCGTCTCCATTGAAGACAAGACCGACGTCTACCAGCGTCGTGTCGGCGGGATGGACCTTGACCTCAGCGTCATGAACTCCGTCTTCAGCAACAACGGAAAAGATGGTGTGCATCTGGGACAGGGTCTGTCCGCCGTCTTCGGTGACGGGACAGCGGCAAAGGCCAATACCTTTGAGGCGAATGGACGGGATGGTCTGAAAATCACTCAGCACAACAGCCCGTACCTTGACAACCTGTTCTTCCTCGGCAATGAACGTCGACGTCACGTGCAGGTCAACTATGCCTTCTTCGTGGGCAACGGAAACAACGGTGTCGACATCGGACACGATGTCTCCCAGGAAGGTGGCAACTCTCAGCACGGAGACGAAGTAGCCTCTGACATCTTTGTGACCATCAATCAGGCCCTGATCGCCTCAAACGGCGGCGACGGTGTGGAATATCTCGGCGACGACACCTTTGAGATCGGACGCTTCCCCGGCGGCGGTCAGGACGTACCCGCGTTCTACAACTCGGCCCTTGAAGTCAGCAACTCACGCATCACCAACAATGCCGGACGCGGTGTTGACATCCTCAACCGCCAGCAGCAGGACACCTTCGTTACTCTCAGAAATAACGACGTCCTCTCCAACGGGCTGGAGGGTATCTATGTCCTGAACACCGCCTCAATTAACCAGCGGCAGCGAAACTCTGCTGACACACTGGAAGTCTTTATCGACACTGGTGACTCCAATATCCCCAACCCCAACATTGAACTGCGCGTTCAGGACAACCTGATTCAGTCCAATGGTAACCGCCTGTCAATGTCGCGAGTTCCCACGCGGTTTGAATTCGGCAATAACGACGCGTCCGGTGTCCCGAACCTCGACTGGGGTCCGGCCACCACCATGATTCAGGGTACGCTCGGCGGTCTTGTGGTCCGAGTCGGTACGGCGGACTCCGTTGGAAAAATGAATGCAGCCAATCCCGGTCGCGAATTAGGGCGGTCCGGAATCGACGCGGAAGTCTGGAGCAACGCGTTTGACGGTAACTTCGGTGCCGACGTTTACTTCGACAACTTCATTTCACACATGCCCCGCCAGACTCGATCCAACTTCGATCTGGCTGACACCCCGGACTTTCTCTGGGACCAGGGCCAGCGCGACCCGCTGTCCAGGTTCGACCTGTCATTCCGGCAGAATACCGGGAACTCGCTCGATGTGATTAACGGCTTCTCATTCCTTGACAACATCGAAAGCGAATTCAAATCCCGCAACGCCGGCTCTTCTCAGAGTCCTCCGGACCATGGCCACAATCCGCTTGACCCGGGTGGACACTGGGGCGACTCCGGACGTCGCCGCAATGCCACACGAACAGTGGGTTTCATTACCGACAGTGTCGGCGACGATCCCTCCTTCTGGCCAGCCATCGCCAGCGATGGCACCCGCATCGTCAACTGGTCCTACGATGGATTGGGTACGCCGACGTGGCGTCTGGAGTCGGACTTCGACTTCAATGGGTTCAAGCAGACCGACCCAACGCTCGGGTTCAGCTCATTCTTCAATGTCGTGACCCTCGATGGACTCTGGGACTACCAGTGGGACACCGGCGTTGACACACCCAGCTTCATCGGCGCCACGCCGTACTCATTGCAGCGGGGCGATATCTTCAACGTCCTTCCGGGAGAAGATCCGCTGGCCCCCGACAGCCTCGAAAACAACAACAGCTTTGTCGGTGCTGCCAATCTGGGAGTCGTCTCGGGGGCCGGTTATTCGGTCAATGCCCTCGCACTCAACCAGAACCTGAACATCCACCTGAAAGGCGACCGCGACTACTACAAGTTCACCGCCGGCGGTTCCGGGCAACTTTCAGTCAACCTGGGTGTCACAGACCTGCTTGGCGCAGATCTGCGGTACATGATCTATGAGCTGAATCCGAACGCGATCTCCGAAGAAACCGCGTTGCGGACCTTCGCCGATGGCAACACCGATTTTCTCACCGTGGCCGCCGGTCAAACCAGCGTTCTGACAGTGAACGTGGTCGAAGGACGCCAGTACGTTGTCGAAATCCTCAGCAACGAGCGGGAAAACGTCGGCACCACACTGGATGGAAAACCATTCGTCTACGGGACAACGCGTTCCTACTCGCTCTCTCTCGATGCCCCGATACTTGGTACTGGTGGCGGCGGCGGTGGGGGTGGTGGCGGCGGCGGTGGTGGCAGCAATCCAGGTGGCGGTGGCGGCAATACCGGTGGTGGGGGCAGCCAGAACACTGGCGGTTCCAAGCCCGGCAGCCCGGATGTCGAAAGCATCGGCCCGGTTTCCCCGGATCCACGCAGCGTCTCCGCAGGAGTTGTGACAATCACCTTCACCGAAAACGTGACCGGTGTTGACATCAATGACTTCACACTGACACGAAACGGCCAGGCGATCCCACTGACCGGACTGACGGTCACCGCACTGTCCGCATGGCAGTACACCATCGACCTTGGAACGCTCACAGCCGAGGCCGGTCAGTATTCTCTGTCCATCGTGTCTGCCGGGTCGGGAATTCGAGACACAGAAAACAACCGCCTGCTGCTGCGAGACCCGGCGAATCCAACAACCGAGGTGCCGACCAAATCCGACATCTGGGTTCTCGAAAATGCCGTAAACTCATTCAATGACCTTCCGGATACGAATCCCGGCGACGGCATTGCTGCGGCCATCACGGGTGAAGTTACCCTGCGTGCTGCCATCATGGAAAGCAACGCCTCACCCGGCGATGATGTCATCGTGCTCGAAGCCGGTCTGTACCAGTTGACCCTCGGTGGCACCTTCGAAGACAAGGCCGCTCGCGGTGACCTCGACGTCACCGGGAACCTGATCATCCGCGGTGTGAGCGCAGGGGCCACCATCATCGATGCCGGCTTGCTCGATCGCGTATTCCACGTTCACCCGGGTGTCACCGTGACCCTCGAAAACCTGACGCTGCGGAATGGATTCGCGTTTGATGGAGCCGGATTGTTCAATCTGGGAACCGTCAACCTCGTCAATGTCAACGTCATTCGCAATCACGCAGGAAATCAGGGGGGTGGTCTGTACAATGCCGGCACCCTGAGTGCACGGAATGTGTCCGTCTCCGAGAACACTGCGGGCTCACGAGGCGGTGCTGTCAATAACCTCGGAACCGCGACCTTCCTGAACACCACGTTCTCCTCAAACTATGCCGTGTCACGCGGTGGTGGTCTGTTCAACGAAGACTCAGCAACCGCACTGCTGCAGAGCGTCTCTGTTGTTGTCAACCAGTCCGGTTCCCGTGGTGGTGGTTTCAACAGCGACCTGCCGACGGCAACCACAATCAGTAACTCCATCCTCGAAAGCAACGAGACCGATGCTGTCGTTCCAGGCAGCACGGCATCCGCTTCACTGGAGTTCGCTGGCGGCGTCCGTTCTCTCGGATTCAACCGCGTTCAGGTACTCGACACAATCTACACCACGGCTGCTTCCGGTGGCCTGCTGACCACCGACGTCTTCGGACGTGACTCAGCACCCATCAATGCTGTCACCGGGGATCTGACCTACGCTGAAGGCAATGGCGTGGGGATTAACCCACTGCTGCCGGGCAGCGAAGCGATCGACGCCGGCCAGAACACCCTGTACCCCACAACACCGCTGGTCAGCCAGCTGGATGCCGTCGGTAACCCGCGGCTGATCGACGGAAATCGGGACGGGATCTTTGTGATCGACCAGGGGGCGGCTGAGTTCCTGACGAATACCCCGGTCGCCATCTTCTCGGCCACCCCGAATCCCGCAGCAGTCGGCGAACTGATCACCTTTGATGCCACCAGGTCGACGCACCCCAATCCGTCTTCCGGTCGCTTCATCAATAAACTGGAATGGTACTTTGACTGGCCGAGCGCCGTGCCGGATCTGGTCACTACCGGTGCCGTTCGCACGGCCACCCGGTCGTACACCAGTACCACACGGACTTCCTACACCGTGAGACTGGTGGTCACCGACAATCTCGGCGAATCCAGCTTCGTGGAACAGGAAGTCACTGTCGGGCGACCAACTCAGCCCGTCGTGCTGCGTCCCTTCACAGTCACCACCGATACCACTCCGGAATTCCGCTGGCAGGCCAGCCCGGCTCGGTACTCCGTGGTCCTGAAACAGGCCGGCAAGCCGGATGTCACGCTGGCCTCCAATCTGATGGCGACCACCTTCACACCTGCCACCGCGCTGACGCCGGGGGACTACAGTGTCGTGGTGACCGCTTCCAACGCCATGGGCAGCAACAGCAGCACCGAACACTTCTTCCGCATCACCACGCTGACGCTCAACGCGCCCACCGGGAAAACTTTTGACGTCACGCCGAAGTTCACCTGGGCCGACATCCCGGGAACCTCACGGTACGATATCTGGGTCGCCCGAAACAAGCCCACGTACGCTGCCACAGTGATTCGTGAACAGTTCGTCGACACCAACAGCTTCGAAGCACAAAACTCACTCGGACTGGGCGAGTTCCAGTGGTGGGTCCGTGCCTTCGACGGTGATGGAACTCCAGGCGAATGGAGCACCCCCAGCACCTTCACGATCGAGACACCCGTCTTCACGCTGCCGCTGTCCGTCACGATGGACACGACGCCCACCTTCACCTGGACCGACATGGGCGCGGCACGCTACGAACTGTGGGTGAATCAGGTCGGTGGTCCCGTGAAGATCATCTACCAGGCAGCTCTCACAAAGAACACCTTCACACCAATCACGCCACTGCCCAACGGCACGTACCAGGCATGGGTTCGAGCTCTCGCGTCCGACGGCGAAGCCGGGTTGTGGAGTCCACGAATCACCTTCCAGATGGATTATCGCGTCGGCCCTGTGACGACAAGCCCCGTCGGCGTTACCACTGACCTGACTCCGACCTTCCGCTGGCAGGCAATCGACGGAGCGGTTCGCTATGACCTGTGGGTCGACAATGTCACCACCGGTGTGAAGCAGGTGATCCGCGTGTTTGTGGATCATGTCAACGGAGCGAAGGAAATCACCTGGACTCCGACAAAGGACCTCCTCACCTCCACCTACCGCTGGTGGGTCCAGGCTATCGGAGCCAATGGCGCCAAGACCGCGTGGAGCACCGCGAAGGACTTCATCGTTCCGGTTCCATCGATCATCAATCCACGTGGTGCTATTGGAACAAACCTGCCGTTGTTCACATGGTCCGGCGTGGCTGAGTACGTGAAGTATGACCTGTGGGTGGATAACCTGACAACTGGCGTGAAGCAGGTGCTGCGAGTCCAGAATATCACGGGCTACTCCTATAAGACCGTTCTGCCGTTTGAAAATGGCAACCTGCGAGCGTGGCTGCGAGGTGCCGACAAGGACGGCAACTGGTCGCAGTGGAGCAACCCGGCTGACTTCTCCATCAACACCGGTGCCGGCAACGCACCCACTCTGATTTCACCAAACAGCTTCGCCGTCGCACGTCCGACCTTCCGCTGGCAGGGCGGTTCCAACGTCGTGACCTACGAACTGCTGGTGAAGGATCTGACACAGCCGTCGCAGCCTGTGGTCATCAACGTGAAAAACATCACTGGCAATACCTACGCATCCACAGTCACCCTGACCTCCGGCAAAACTTATCGCTGGTGGGTCCGCGGCCTGGACGTGGACGGCAACGGATTGCCGTGGAGTCAGCCGCTCGACTTCCGCGTCGTTTCTGCGGACGAGATCGAAACGATCACACCGGAATTCTCCCCCAGCCTTGCTGGATCTGTGATTCCCGTGGTGTTGAACGTGCAGGCCGAAGGCTGGTCCGATGACAGTGTTCGCAGCATCACAGCACACTCTGCCGGAATCATCGTCCAGGTGGATCCGGAACAGGTTGCTGTGGACGCGAACAACGCCGCTGTCGACACCGTGCCGGCTGTCGAAGCCATCGAGATCGATTCGATCATGGCAGACTGGTCTTCTGACCTGCTGCTGGAAACCGCAGTGGCCACCACCACGGAAGTACCACTGGCAGTTCCCGCGGCGACCACCGATGAATCCACAGGATCCGGACGTCGTGCACAGGGGTTGCCGGGTGCCGCCTTTGCGATGGTTGCCGGACTGATCACCGGGCGACGCCGTCGCAAACAGGAAGACGCCCAGTAACCCTGAGCAATCAGGAACCTGCTGAGTCCCAACGGGGCCGACGAAGCAACTCGTCGGCCCCATTTTTTTGGCACAGCCCCCAATCAACAACTGGCAAGCACACCAACAACCTGAAACAATCCCCTGACTTTCATCCGTCCCATCCGTCGCATCCGTCCCCTCAGTCCCATCCGTCCCCATACCCATCCCCGCTTCACAGGACCTGAACCATCATGTCACTTCAGCAGCTTCTGACCCCGCAGCTTCTGAATTCCCCACGCACTCAAAACGCACTGCGGTCTGTCCAACGTCAACTCAGGACCCTCACCAACAGTCTGCTGCTCTGGACCGTCCTTATCAGTCTTGCTGCAGCTCAGTCGCCCGACCCTGCGATCCTGCAGCAAACGATCGAACAGGCACGCATCGACTGGAACGTGCCCGGCATGTCCGTCGCCGTCGTGAAAGATGGCCATGTGGTTCTTTCACAGGGATTCGGGGTGCGTGAATCCGGTGGCGCCGAGCCCGTGGATGGCGACACCGTGTTCGCCATTGCCTCCAACACCAAAGCCTTCACCGCCGCGGCAATTGCGATGCTGCAGGATGAAGGGCGGTTGCACTGGGATGATCGCGTGCAGCAGCATCTGCCATGGCTGCAGTTGTATGATCCGTGGGTCTCGGCCGAGATCCGCATTGATGACCTGCTGTGCCATCGCAGCGGCCTCGGAACTTTCAGTGGGGACCTGTTGTGGTGGGGCACGCCGTATTCACCGGAAGAGGTTCTGCGTCGTGCCCGATTTCTTCCAGCCCGAAATCGGTTTCGATCGGAATATGGCTATTCCAACCTGATGTTTCTGGCGGCGGGTGAAGTGATCCGCGTCAGTAGCGGACAGACGTGGTCCGAATTCATCCAGCAGCGGATCCTGAACCCACTGCAGATGCATCGCACCGTGACCAGCATCTCCGCCCTCAAAGACCATGGCAACGTCGCGACTCCGCACAAGACCACGCAGCAGGACAATCTGCCGATCCCCTGGTTCAACTGGGACACGATGGCTGCCGCAGGAGGTCTGATTTCCAGTTCCAGCGACATGGCCCGCTGGTTACAGGTCCAGCTCGATCGCGGGCGGCTGGACGGTGACCGCCAGCTGTACTCCGCCGCGGCAGCCAACCGCATGTGGACACCTCACACCGTCATTCCCGTCAGCGATGAAGCACGCAGTCAGAATCCCACCACCCACTTCCGTTCCTGCGGGCTGGGCTGGATGCTCGCCGACTACAAGGGCCGCATGACGGTCGGACATGGCGGCGGCTATGACGGCATGTATTCCCAGGTCCTGCTCATTCCCGAAGAAAGACTCGGCATTGTCGTGCTCACCAACAGCATGACCGGAATTGCCGCTGCCCTGACAAAAACCATCGCCGACCAGTACCTCGGCGGAGACAGTACCGACTGGCTGTCGCGTGGTCTGGAACAGGACCGCGCCGGACGTCAGGCGTTTCAGGATCGGATCACTGCCGCAACCACACCCAAAGCCACCGGCACACAACCCTCACGACCGCTGGAAGCCTGCACCGGCAACTTTCTCTGCCCGCTGTACGGCCAGGCCACCGTCAGCCTTGAAAACGGCGGGTTAGTCCTCAAACTCCAGCCCTACCCGGAACTTGTTGCGGACTTACACCATCTGCACTACGACACCTGGCGAATTCAATGGCGAAAAACTTTCGCCTGGTTCGGCGAAGGCACAATCCAATTCGTCCCGGATGCCGACGGAACATTTCAGGAACTGCGTCTGGATGTCCCCAACGACGACCTGTGGTTTGACGAATTAAAACTGCGACGGCACAGCAACTGACCTGTCCGTGCCTCCGCGATGTCCGGCACTGTTCCACGCAGGGATAACCTGCCCAACACCGTCATTTCAGAGAGACTTCCGGGATGCCAGCGACCGACAAATCGAAATTCGCCGTCACACTCGCCTGCCTGCTGGGAATCCTGACGCTCAGCATCACCGGCTGCAGCCAGTACAAGCCCGCCGGACCAGCGGAAGGGCCTGCGTCGGAAGACGGGGCAGAAAAAGGGATCAGGAACCAATAGCCAAATGGCCCGACGGGTGCTCCGCACTATTGGTTCCTGACCCCTTTTCTGAACACGCACGATTGG
>CAIYBH010000153.1 GCA_903924405.1 uncultured Planctomycetaceae bacterium
CCTGACCCTTTTTCTAAACCGTTCCTGGCCTGCGATTGAATACTAACCCGAAGCGCTAGCGAGGAACCAATCCCAGAGTGACTCGCAGAGTTCCTCGCTGGCGCTTCGGGTTGGTATAGCAGATCAGAAAAGGGGACCCCTTTTCTGAACGCCCCTCGCAACTTCAGTCCGTCTTCTGTTGAACTGACATGTCATGAGAGACTTCATTGAACCCGCTGTCATCGCACGCCTGCAGGGACTCGCACTGGACGCTCGAGGCCCCATGATCGGCAGCGTCTCCGGACGACACCGCAGCCCCACACGCGGTTCCAGCCTCGAATTCAGTGAATATCGCAAATACGTTCCCGGGGACGACACCCGACGTCTCGACTGGCGTGCCTGGGGCCGCAGTGACCGCTATTACATCAAGGAATTCGAAGCCGATACCAACCTGCGACTGTGTCTCGTCGTGGATGTCAGCGGATCCATGAACTACAGCCCCGACGGAAAGAGCCAGCCCGGGACCAGCCGTCTGGATTATGCCCGACGCCTCGCAGGAACACTGGCATGGCTCGCTTCGGGCCAGGGAGATGCCGTGGGGCTGTACTGCGCCGGCAAAGCGTTTCAACGCGAGATCCGCCCCAAACGTGGCGCCTCACACCTCCGTTTCGTCCTCGACGAACTAGGCAACATGCGCGCCGGTGGTGAAACCGGACTCCCCGAAATCCTGCACGAAGCCGCCGAACGCATCGCTCAACGCGCGCTCGTCGTGGTCATCTCCGACCTGCTGATGGACCCCGAACCACTCAAAAGCAGCTTTCAGCACCTGCGGTTTCGCAAGCACGACGTCGTTGTCTTCCAGCTGCTGGAACAGAATGAACTGGCCTTCGAATTCGATCGCCCCATCCGCTTCGTGGACCTCGAGGGCGCCGCGCCGATGCTGGTCGACCCCACACTCATCGCCAAACAGTACCGCGAAGCCGTCACCACCTGGCAGGATTCGCTGCGTACGATGTTCCGTGACAACGGTGTCGACTATCACCAGGTCAGCCTCCAGGAACACTACGCCGAAGTCCTCGTCCGCTTCCTGCTGGCCCGCAAACGCGGCGTCTGAACGACCCGACGGGTCTCACGCCCGACTCCTGCACTACCAGTCGTCCGTGCGAAATGGCGACGCCGGCAATCCATCCCGATTGTACAGATTCGCCCCCGCAGGATTCATGCTGCACGCATAACGCACCGCCACAGGAGCCGGAACAGCGGGATGGGTGCAGATCACACCGTCCCCGTCAATCCGTGCATCCGCCCAGTACCACTGGCGATCAGCACCGGCCATGGCGAAACGCTGCAGTGGCACATCCGCACGTTCTATCACCGCACCGCGCCCCGATTTCTCGCCCACCATCAAACCCGCCCCCACGTGGCTGAAGGACACACGCGCCACAGCCCCCTGCAGAGTCAGCTCCCGAAATAACGGACCACTGACCTCCAGCGCTTTGCCGTACTGCTCATGCAACGCCCAGCGCGCCAGCCGGTCACCCACGTCCGCCTTGTTCTTCGGATGAATATCCTCCGCATCTCCCACGTCTACCGCCACCGCCATTCCCGTCCCCGGAATGCTCAAACACCGCCGCTGCGCATCACGAAACAAGGCCCAGCCATCTGCATCCCCGGGGCGATCATGCGGACGTTGCCACGCCGCCAGCTGCACAAAGTAAAACGGCAGATCCGGATTCCGAAACCACTCCCGCCAGTCCCGGATCATCGCCCGCTTTTTGGCAATATACTGTTCACATTCCACCGGCCCGCCGGCATTATTCTCCCCCTGATACCATAACACCCCCTTCAAGGCGGTCGGCACCAGCGGCGCAATCATGCCGTTGTGCAGCGTCACACAACGCGGCCGAAAGCGACGTTCTCCAAACGGAAACTCAGGCCACACGGGTGGCAGCGGGATCGACGTCCCGGATTTCAGCGCCGCTCGCGACTCCGCTGTCCACGCTTCGATTTTTGGCAAAGCCGTCGCCAGTTCCCGCTGATAATCCGCCAGCGATTCACGCATGATCTGCGCGAATGGCTCCAGCTCAGGCGTCGTCAACAACGTCTCCTGCGCCATCCAGCATTCAATATTTGTCCCTCCGACTGACGAACGCAGCAGACCAATCGGAACACCAGTCTCCGCCTGAACCCGACGAGCAAAATAGAACCCCACTGCGGTGAAACCAGCCGCTGATTGTGGACTGCAGGGAATCCACTGGCCCTGCACATCCGACTGAGGCACCTGAGCAAAATTCAGCTCCACCCCGAACTGGCGAATCAAGGAAAAATCAGCCGCCTTCATATCCTCAGCGGCGTCACAGGCCCCCAGCGGAAACTCCATATTGGACTGACCACTGCAGAGCCAGACATCCCCCAGCAGCAGATCCCTGACCTCCAGGCGATTTCGGCCCTGCACCACCAGAGTCAACGGCACCACGGAAACAGGCTGTGGAGCCAGTCGGACCGACCACCGCCCGGACAAATCCGCCTTCGCCTGCCCCTGAGCAGCCCCCAGAGTCACACTCACGGCTTCACCCGAATCCGCCCATCCCCAAACCGTCAACTCCTGATCGCGCTGGAGTACCGCATGGTCAGTGAACAGCCGTGGCAGACGCACATCCGCCACGCCCTCCGGCAACCAGCAGGGAACGCAGCAAAAACACCAGCAGAGCAGGGCACGAACCAACATCTGACAACTCCGGAGCAGGAACAGAAATGCGACACGGGATACTACCCGAAATCATCCCAGCCCAACAAACCGCCACGGCATAAACCCACGGACAGGGCACATTTCAGCGTTGGAAATGTCTACGAAAACGCAGCTAAGTCATGGACAGCAGGTGAACGCCGCCCGAATGTCACGCATCTGTCTATCCAATCGAGCACATCGTTTTTTTAAGGCAGATCGGGATCCAATCGCTCGCGGCGGGCTTCCCTGTCGCGCACAAGCAGTTGATCGCAACCGTCAACAACGACGCACGAAAAGGGCTCGGCGTGCTCTGCGAATGCGGGTACCGCTTTGTGGATGGAGACCGGAACCAGTCACAATGACCTCGCGTTTGCACGACGGGGCGCGCTTCAAATCTCACCAGTTGAAGTTCTTCGAAGTGTCACAGTAACCGAGGTAGCGGTTCTGCCAATCGGCAATCCTGCAATACGCAGGTTGCAGAAGTCTCCGAAGTGTGCATTCAAACCCAGACCTGAACCACGAGTTTTTCCAGGATGATCGTCGCTATTCTGAGCTGGGTTTTGGGCACAACTCCCCTGGAAGTATGGACTTCAAATTCCATCTTACTCGAAGAGTTGAAGGCGTCGTACCGCCGGCTTGATGGCCTCCCTGCGACTGTTCAATCCCTCAGACGGCCCCTGGAAGAACGGTGCCGAGGTACCCATTCCCTGTCATCAACGGACTTCCATTCTTAAAAATCCGGCAGTTTTCAGGGTCAACTCAACGGTGGATCGGTCGGCAATACACTGCGAGCTGCACGCACAAGAGACATGGTTGACCACATCACAAACTCCCCCAAATGACGATTACTGTTCCTGACAATCGGGGCCGCCTCGGTCTTTAAGCCTTATTGTCAGAATGGCGACCAGAACGTAAGATGCCATGGTCCATGGGGGTCTCGCTCGAGAGTTTCAATGCGTCGTTTTGTCACCTTCATCCTGATCGTCACCATTTTTGCCATGCAAAGCATCAGCTTTTCGCATGCGCATCTGCCGTGTGATTCAGAGGCGGCCAAGCACCATTCGGGACGACCACATTTCCACGCGCACGGCAAGCACTCCCATCCGGCTCACCACAGACAGACACAACATCAGCACGACGATCAGGAATTTGCAGCGACACTTCGCGGCGCACACGCTGCGGATCATGATGTTGATACTTGCTACCTGCCGGATTATCCGGGGTCAATCACAGGCCGGTTCAGCGTGGGCAAGCTGCGATTTCTGATGGTGTTCACGGCTCATTACCCGACTGTGCAATTCCACTACCGCGGCGACGTGCCACAGCGTCACGCTGGGCCACTGGCCGTACGATCAGGGACCACTGCGCGCGGACCATTGTACCTGAGAGATCGCGCCATCCTCTGTTAGGCCGTTCGTCGCGGCGCACTCGGCTGCCCGCTCCGGATCGACGTGCCCCAGCCGCGCCGCAGACGCTCATCGCTCCGTTCTGCGCTTCTTCGCATAGCCATCTCGCTGCATCTGCCTGACCGCCGTTCCCGGCACATCTCGTCTCGATTTTTCCATTGCCTCAAGGTGCTGTGATGTCGCGTTCTCGCATGGTTTTCCTGATCGTGGGCTCCGCTTTAATAGTCACCGGGCTCGCTCAAAGTAAAAAACTACTGAAGGTTTTCCGCCCGAATGCTGAAGCCGCAATGAACCGTGTTGAGTCTCCTGTCGCTCCGATTCAGGAGGCCAAAACGCTCAGATTGACCGAACAAGCGCGGAAAAATCTAGGTCTCGTCTCAAAACCAGCAAAGCCTCAGGACTATTGGCGAACCATCGAAGTCCCGGGGGAGATCGTTGATCGTCCGGGCTATTCCGATCGCGGTGTCACCTCACCCGCCGTGGGGATCGTTACGGAGGTTCATGCCTTTCCCGGTGACACCGTCAGGCCCGGCGATCGACTGTTCACGCTTCGCCTGTTCAGTGAATATCTGCAGAACACACAGGCTGAACTTTTCAAGACCACACGGGAAATCCAGCTCATCACGGAACAGCGTGCTCGCCTCGAGGGCCTTGTTAAGGCCGGTAGTATCCCTGAGAGCCGTTTGATTGAACTGGACAGCCAACTGCGTCGACAAACGGCACTCATTCAATCCTTCCAGCAGGACCTGCTGACGCGCGGACTGAACCCCGATCAAATCAAAAGCGTGACGGAAGGAATGTTTGTTTCATCCATCGAGGTCGTTGCTCCTCCTGCAATACAGCAGCCAGTCGATAACGCTGACATTCAGCCGATGGCGTTCCGGATGACCGAAGACTCCGACAACGATCTCGCGTTTGAAGTGCAGGAACTCAATGTCGAGCTGGGTCAGCAGGTTCAGGCGGGACAACTTCTGTCGACCCTTGCGAATCATCATTCGTTGCTGATCGAAGGACACGCTTTCAAACGCGAGGCGTCGTCCCTTGCCAGAGCCGCCGAGAACGGTTGGCCCATCACGTGCTCGTTCGCGGAGGATGATCAGACCGACTGGCCACCGTTTGATCAGACACTGGAGATTCGGCATCTCGCAAACTCAGTCGATTCTGAGACGCGGACATTTGGTTTTTTCATATCCCTTCGTAATCAGTCAAGAGCCTATGAGAAGGATCATAATTCGTTCGTTGTCTGGCGATTTCGGCCAGGTCAGCGGGTCCGCCTGCAGGTGCCTGTCGAGCAACTGAAGGATGTGTTGGTTCTGCCGTCTGCTGCGATCGTCCGAGAAGGTCCGGAAGCCTGGGTTTTTCAGCAGAATGGCGACTTATTCAATCGTCTTCCAGTGCATGTGCTGCACGAAGATCGCCTCCGGACAGTCCTCGCGAACGACGGCAGCGTGAAAGCGGGATTATACCTCGCTCAGAGTGCTGCTGCCTCTTTGAATCGAGTCCTGAAGGCGCAGGCGGCCAGTGGACTTCGCGCGGACGTTCACGTACATGCTGATGGGACAGTGCATGCTTCGCATTGAAGTCTCAATTTTTGATTTTTGGATTTTAAGGGAAGTGCGATGGCTGAAATGGAACTGAAGACGCCGACGAAGGCGTTTGCGTTGAGGGTGATGAAGTTAGAGGTTGTGTGGCCCGAGACTTCCAGGGGAAGAACGATTGGTGCTCAACGGGTTCACTCGGCTACCTCGGTTGGGACAAATGATCGAGCCGGGTGCCGGGGGTAATCGAAGCGGGAATTTGTGGCCAGACGGGGCCTTGTCGTTGAGGACGTGGCTGAGTGCGGCTGTGGGCTTGATCTGATCATCGATGGTGAGTTGATGAAGAAGCCACTCGTCGAACCGCTTCTGCTCGAAGCCAACGAACCCATCGCCATCATGGTCGCCGCCCACAAAACGACCCAGTCGAAGATCAAAGGTTAAGAGGTTCCACGTCCTTCGTCGGCCCTCCAATCCAGAATCCGGAATCGAAACTCCAAAATGCTCAACTCCGTTATCCGTTTTGCACTTCGCTATCGCATGCTCGTGCTCGTTATCAGCATGGCCCTGATGGTCTACGGTGCCTACCTTGCCACTCAGATGCCGATCGACGTGTTTCCGGATCTTGACAGACCGCGAGTCATCATCATCACAGAATGTCCGGGGCTGGCGACCGAAGAAGTCGAGACGCTTGTCACGCAGCCAATCGAAATCGCCTTGCTCGGGGCCAATGGGGTTCAGGCGGTGCGAAGTCAGTCTACGGCCGGACTGAACGTAATTTACATCGAGTTCGATTGGGACACAGACATTCGGGCCGCGAGGCAGACGGTGCAGGAGCGTTTGACGACTCTTGGTGCTGTACTTCCCGAAGGTATCCTGCCGCAGATGACGCCGCCGGCTTCAATCATGGGACAAATCGTTGTCGCCGGGCTTTATCGCCAGCAGGGCCCGACAGGCGGCGAATTGTTTCCTGTTGAACGCACAGACTACATGGTGGAACGCCTGGAGGCAGGGACGCCGGACTCTGATACCGACAGCGACTTGCCAAAAATTCTCGTCTGGCAAATAGTCGATCGCCATCGTGTGGAGACATGGAAACCCGTGAACATTGACCAGGTGACCTGGCACCAGGCCGCGCAGGTGAGTGGACACGCCGACGAGGACAGTGATCCACAGCAACACGCGGCGGCAACCATTGTTATCACCGGTCAGCCGTATGAAGTCGACTTTCCATCCAAAGCCCGCCGCCAGATGTCATTACGCACCACGGCGGATTGGGTGGTTCGGCCAGGGATTCTCAAAGTCACAGGCGTCGCGGAAGTCTTCCTGCTGGGCGGTGACAAAAAACAGTATCAGGTGCTGATCGATCCGGCGGCACTGCTGGAATACGGAATCACAGTGCAGGAAGTCGAAGAGGCGCTCAAACAGAGCAACATCAACACAAGCGGCGGTTTTGCAGTACAGGGAGAAACCGAACGACCAATCCGAGTGCTCGGAAGACTTGGGCCTGATGAATTTCGAGTTCTGGAAGATCTTCGCAGAATCCCCGTGAAGAATCATGCCAACCGATCGATCCTGTTAAGTCAGGTGGCTCAGATCGTTGAAGGACCACAGTTCAAGCGTGGCGATGGCAGCGTAAACGGTCGTCCCGGTGTTGTTTTCACCGTCGTCAAACAACCGCACGTGGATACTCGCTCACTGACGGACAGTCTTGAAGCGGCGTTTGCCGAGGCAGAGGCGTCGCTTCCTGCTGATATCATCATCAACTCGGAACTGTTTCGCCTGAAGAACTTCATTGACCGAGGCCTCTTTAATGTGGGTGAAGCTCTGGTGATTGGAGCAGTGCTGGTCGTGATCATTCTGTTCCTGTTTCTCCTCAATTTCCGCACAACATTTATCACACTGACCGCAATCCCCTTGTCGCTGGTGATCACCACTCTGGTATTTCGATTCTGGGGATACATCACAGGAACGCAACTTTCCATCAATGTCATGACACTTGGCGGCATCGCCGTCGCCATGGGAGAACTCGTCGATGACGCGATTGTCGACGTCGAAAATATCTTCCGACGGCTCAAAGAGAACAATAATCTGAGTCAGCCACGATCTTCACTCGTCGTCGTCTACGAAGCAAGTAAAGAAATCCGCAGTGCCATTGTGTTTGGGACAGCTGTTGTGATTCTCGTATTTCTGCCGCTCTTCGCGTTGTCCGGCGTGGAAGGTCGGCTGTTCGCACCACTGGGAGTCGCATACATCGTTTCCATTCTGGCTTCACTGGTTGTTTCACTGACGATCACCCCCGTGCTGTCGTGGTATCTGCTGCCGCAGTCCCGGGCGACTCATGCCGAGCACGATGGGATGTTGTTGAGTTTCTTCAAATGGCTCGCGGGACTGCTCATCCGCTTGAGTATCAGTCACCCAGTGGCATTGATGGCTCTGACCTGGCTGATGGTGGCGTATGCCGGTTGGGAGCTGTCACAACTCGGGCGCAACTTTTTACCACAGTTTGATGAAGGCAGCGTGCAGATCAACATCACCTTGCCGCCCGGTTCGTCGCTGGATGCGTCAAGCCAGGTTGCGGAAGTGATCGATCGCAAGCTGCAGCAGCTGCAGAAATCCGCAGGAAATCCTGATGGGCCAGTTGTGAATTTTGTAAGGCGAACCGGACGAGCCGAAATGGATGAACATGCATCGCCCGTCAACGTCAGTGAGTATATCCTCAGTATGAATCCGGATCTTCATGCGAATCGCGAAGAGATCCTGAAGAAGCTCCTTGTTGAACTTGGTGAAGAAACTCCCGGCGTGGATATCGAAGTTGAACAGCCTCTGGCGCACCTGATCAGTCACATGGTCTCAGGAGTGTATGCACAGATCGCGATCAGGATCCACGGCGATGACCTCGATACCCTGCAACAGCTGTCCGAACAGGTGAAGCACACTCTGCAGTCGGTTTCCGGCGTCACTCCGCCGATCGTGGAACCAATCCGACAAACCGAAGAACTGCATATCCGATTGCGCTCGGACGACCTCGCGTTCCACGGCGTGACCCGTGCTTATGTCGCTCAGATCGTGCAAACAGCATTGCAGGGCGAAGTGGTTTCACAAGTCCTGGAAGGGCAGAGACGATTCGACCTGCTGGTACGACTCGAAGAAAGTTATCGCACCGACTACGCGAATATCGGGCGATTGCGCATTGATCTTCCCAACAATCGAGGCCAGATTGAACTTCGTGAACTGGCCGATATCGGGTTAGGTGCCGGAGCCAACGCGGTCAATCGTGAAAACGCTCGTCGCCGGATCGTCATCCGCTGTAATACACAGGATCGTGACCTCGCCAGTACAATCGCTGAGATTCGGCTGCGGGTTCAAAACAACGTTGTGATGCCGGAAGGCTATTTCGTCGAATATGGTGGTCAGTTTGAAAGCCAGCAGAATGCCACGCGAACAATTGCTGTGCTGGCGGGAATCTCGGTCATTGGGATGTTTGTGGTGCTGATGATCCTGTTTCCTTCTGTGCGAGTCGTTCTGCAGATTCTGAATGCTCTTCCTACGGCGTTCATCGGCGGAGTTCTGGCCCTCGTGATCACGCAGCAGACCCTGACTGTCGCCAGTCTGGTAGGCTTTATCTCACTGGGCGGGATCGCGGTGCGAAATGGAATTCTGCTGGTGACACACTACTTCCACCTGATGAAGGAAGAAAAAGAAGGCTTCACCGAACAGATGGTGGTCCGCGGAAGCCTCGAACGGTTAGCACCTGTCCTGATGACAGCGCTGACGGCAGGAATTGGCCTCGTGCCACTTGTGCTCGGCGGTCAGGAACCTGGCCGCGAGATTCTCTATCCTGTCGCAACCGTAATCCTCGGGGGTCTTGTGACCTCCACATTTTGTGAATTCCTGATTCATCCCGGGTTGTTCTGGCGTTTCAGTGGTCAGGATGCTGTCAGGCTGGCAAAGATGAACGATGCGGCAGATGAATTTGGTGAAGGGACATAAGCGAACAGCGTCAGGATTGAACTGAAGCGAACCGAAGTCGGTTCAAAACTTTTTTCTTAGGGAGCTCTGATCATGAAGAAATTCGGTAGTTTGTTGTCTGCTTTTTGTGCACTGACGGCGATCACTTTTATCGGCGGCTGTCAGGACACGTCGGCCCCGGAAGCGGCAACGGAATCAAATACCGCCTCGGCTGCTGCGGAACACGGTCACTCACACGGTGAAGGCGCAGGCGAGCACACTCATGGCCACGGTGCAGGTCCACATGACGGGACTCTCGCAGACTGGGGTGGCGGAAAGTACCACGTTGAGTTCACCGTGGACCACGAGAAACAGGAAGCCACCGTTTACGTGCTGGGCAGCGATGAAAAATCACCCGCACCAGTCAGGACGGACAAAATTTCTCTGACCATCGGTGAGCCCGAACTTCAGACCGATCTGCTCCCAGTGCCTCTCGAAGGCGAGTCCGACGGACTTTCATCACGTTTCGTCGGTAAGCACGAGAAATTGGGAATCGTTCAGGAATACACGGGAACGATCACCGCTGAGATTGAAGGAACACCCTACACAGGTGACTTCAAAGAAGAAGCCCATGGCACTCACGATCACAAGTGACAGCGAGTGGCTGGTCTTGCTCTCAGGGCAACTCCGTGGTGCAGATCCCGGAGTTGCCACTTTTCACATCCGGACCAGTCCTGTGACCGCTGTGACTTCGGATTGTGATTCCGCCTGTGGTCATGGCCCCCGTCGCTGAAACCTCGCGCCGGAGAATGTTGTTGGTCAGAACGGCCTCAGAAATCGCCCGACACTTCCCCGCCGGAATAAGTCATCAGGGCGCGATAGGTTGTTGTGTCGACACTGCTTGAAATCCTTCGCACGGAGCCATCGGCCAGGGCAAAGAATGTGCCTCCGGAATGCTGGCTGTTAAATCCCGGAAAGCTGCGATCAGCCGTCATGGGCGGCACGTGGCCTGAACCGACAACACGAGACGCAGGGTCGCTGCACCATGGCAGCACACCGATCCACGTGGTCATGTCCACATAAGTCAGATCATTCCCCATGAAGTCCTTCTTCTGTCGCTGGGTTGTACGACGTTCGCCAATCATGAATGTCTGGCTTGTGCCATCGATAATGTCGCGTAGACGGACCGAGCTGTTGCGAAAGAACATGCCATTTCCGGTATCCTCGTTGTCAGCTGCTGCTGTGCTGCCATAAACAGCCGGATAGTTGGACTTCGCCATCGGAAACAGCTTCGGTGGTGGTGGATGAAAGTACATCGATGCGGCCGGAAATCTCGGCCAGAATTCCGGTTCCTGAACAATGACGATTCCGGAAAGAGGATGGGCATCGGAGGGGCAGACAAACGTTTTCACCGACTGCAAATGCCATTGACGAGTGGCCGTCGATGTCAGCGATTCATTGAATTGCAGTTGTTGATAAAGGGTCGCCTGCTCCATATCCGGCAGCAACATCGCTCCCCAGCCCCAACCCTGCGTCAGAAGGAAGGGATCAGCAGTCCAGGCAGGAGGAAACACGCCCGCACGATCGTGGTAGTTGTGCAGGGCCAGAGCAATCTGTTTCAGATTATTCCGACACTCCGTCGCCCTCGCGGCTTCCCTTGCGGCCTGCACAGCAGGTAACAGCAAAGCCAGTAACACACTGATGATCGCAATGACCACCAGCAGTTCGATCAGCGTGAAACCAACTCGAACTGTTGATTTACCACCCGTAGGCATTTTTTGACACCATGGAAGCAGGTCTGCATCAGCAGGCAAAAACTGATTAAATGCCGCTCCCCCGATCATACTCGTCCGACGGCTCGGGACAAAAGACAATTCCAGTCAAATATGGCTCTACCCGAAGAGTATGGTCGTCCCATATCAGTCACGGGGCACGTCAGATATTGAAATCCTCTGATGCCGTGCTTCGCCGCGGTGCTTCACCTGCGGGTTGCCTCGCTCCGGTGACTCCGGCAGAGTTGGTCCGTCAGTCTGAACTGCTGGTTGTTCTACCGCAACTTGTTAATCACATTTTCTTTCGGGCAGTCCCAATCCCGATGCCCCCCGTGGACCTCGGGACCTTGACCAACTCGCACAACTACTTCGCTGCCCCCAGCTTTTTTGCAAGTTCGACGTCGGCTTTACTGAGCTTGTCCAGCATCATCCGAACCTCTTTGCCGTCCTTGCGTTTCAACGTGACAACATCGTCCGTCAGGGAAACAAACTGAGCCTCAACGGTGAACTTGCCAGTACTGTCTGTCCAGGTTCTCATCACATTCAGATCGTCTGCCACTTCAAACGGATTCTCTGATTCCGCTCCAGCACCGTCCGACTTCATCTCCGGCTTCGTTTCAGCAGTCGCGGGATCCTCCACAAGTTTTTTCCAGCGAGACCATGCGGCCTCAGCCATCACTCGTGTCGGACGGTTCGTCGCCTGCAGGTGCGGCTGTATCGCCAAAGCAATGTCTTTGTCGTCCGGGTGCGGGTTCATAATCTTCAGCTTCACCAACTGACCCGTCAGACGAGAAAATTCTGTGGACTTCAGATCTTCCTGAATCTTCTTCTTCTCCTCGGCAGCAATGGCTTTGGGACGCCCTGCGATCCGGTCTTCCAGAGCCTGGCGTGCCTCCGCCGCCTGTTTTTCACGGTTGTCAGGAAATGACTGCAACTTGTCCTCAGGAATCCGCGTGTAACGAACTTTAACCGGAATCTCCACTGTCGTGCTCTTCGTTTTCAACACCATCTTCTGGCTGAATTCCATCGAATTCGGCAGGCCGATTTTCGTGTCAAAGACCCAGTTGCCTTCGCCGACAACATCAATCCCAGGCTCTTCCGCATCTGGGGAAGGCATCGAAAACGTGTACTTGCGGTTAATCGTCGTCAGGTCGCCGCTGGTTCCCGTGACTTTGTATTCCGATCGCTCCTTTGCCGACGTCTGGCGTTCCGGTTCATCAAACGGTGTCCGAGGAAATGGCTAGTCCGAATCGCGGCCCCCCTGACACACGACGATCAACCACACACCAGACCACGGTTCCTTGTGGCCCTCCGCCCGCTGGCAGTTCCACCATTCACACCTGCAAGTCAGGCTTTCGGATTACTTCGAGGCACCTCAATTGCCCCCTGCGCTGTGGTCATCCTCCGCCCGCCAAACCCACGCGATTCATTTCGTGATCCTCGTGTCCTTCGTGA
>CAIYBH010000154.1 GCA_903924405.1 uncultured Planctomycetaceae bacterium
GGAGCACCCTTCGGGCCATTTGGCTATTGGTTCCTGACCCCTTTTCTGAACCAGGAACCAATAGTGCGGAGCACCCTTCGGGCCGTTTGGCTATTGGTTCCTGACCCCTTTTCTGAACCAGGAACCAATAGTGCGAAGCACCCTTCGGGCCATTTGGCTATTGGTTCCTGACCCCTTTTCTGAACGGCAGCAGGCCCTCTGCCATTTCATGTCGGCCACTGGCCCGTGCCGCAATTCAGCAGATTTGATAATTCACAGCAATTCGGCGGGTTGCGTGGCGAGTGAGCGGAGGTGCGCCGGAATTCCATGTGGACTGCCATCGGTTGTTCGACTGCTGCAACCGTTGCAAATCCTGCTAACCGAACAACGGGATCAACCGAAAAGTGGGGGCCGTCGGATGCGGTTGGTTGTTCTCACACGATCCTGCCAAAGATTTGTCCGCCCGGGAAAATAGTTTCGTGGCAGGTCGCGTAAGTTTTTTGCACACGTTGGTGGGCTGACCGCTGCGAATGCCGTGTATCGCTCCGTTGCCTGTCTGCAGTCGCATAAGGATCGGGGGGAAGGCACTATGTTTTGATGCAACAATCCTGCAGGAGTTTGCAGAACCACAAAAACTGAAATAGTGAGCGCTGTGGAAACGTGATATGATCACTGGTGGTATTGCGAGTTGGTGATTCGTCGGCCTGCGGTACTTCAGCAGTGCTGAGCAACGCGGGAAGAACGTCTGGCTGTTGGAAGGTGACTGTGAATGTCAGGCCAGGGCGTTCACTTGATTTCTCATAGCGACAACGGAATCTGAAAGTTCCATTGTTTCAAGGTCAGTAGGGCATTGCTGCAGGGGGACTGTGGCACCTTGACCGTGTCGGTGGGGACGGAACAAGAGATGCGGGGGCATTCATCCGACAGGAATCAGAACGTGAACGAAGGGAATGGACGTCTGCGGCAGTTTATGCAGGCCCAGGTTCTGATCCCGGTACTGATCACAGCGTGTTTCTGGCTCGTGATGAGTCTGGGCACCAATCTGTATCTTCAGTGGGTTGAATCTCAATACAACCAACTGTTTTCCAACAATCTGCAACTCGTTCGGGCTGCTGGTCAGTTGAGTAATTCGATGGGGACCTGTGTGTCCGCGTGGACTCAGCGGGACATGACGATTCAGCAATTGCGGCAGGAGTGGGCTCGACTCAGCGAGAGCATCGAAGACCTGTCCCGGGAGATGCAGCAGGAGGGAAAGGACGACGGCCTGCAGGCGGACAGGGCCGAATTAATTCGGATGGTTGCTGAAGTTCGGCAGTTGCTTGAGACGCCCAGTGATGCAGATTCAGCGTCGGGGGCCGGAGTTGAGTTCGGGTTACAGAAAATATCCTCGGAAATCTGGGCGCGATCCCTTGAGATCAGCGAGCGTAACTCGCGGGTGATTTCGGTCCGACGGCAGGAATTGGCGGCGGTGCATTCCAGGGTAGTTCTGGTGCGGGTGACATTGTTACTGCTGGGACTGCCGATCGGAATCATCCTTGGCTGGCGTGTGTCTCTCCGACTGCAATCCAATGTGGCCCAGATAGCCGTCACGCTCAGTGGCCAGGAATCTGTCAGTGATTCTCATGAAATGACCGTCAGCATCACTGGGCACAGCACGTTTGAGGAGGTGCATCGACAGGCAGAGCGAGTGGTCGAACGTCTGCGCAGTGTTGGTCGGGAACTGCAGTCCGCACGAAAGGAAGTGATTCAGTCTGAACGGTTGGCCGCTGTCGGGGAACTGGCAGCCGGTGTCGCACATGAATTGCGCAATCCACTGACATCCGTGAAGCTGCTGTTGCAGCATGCGGCGCGACAGCCTGTGGGTTCTCGAATTGAAGATGATCAGCTCAATTTGATTCTCGAAGAAGTGCGTCGCATGGAAACCACAATTCAGGGGCTGCTCGATTTTTCGCGGACGCCGTCTCTGAATCACATTCAGCATGATTTGCGCGAGACGCTGCAGAGAAGTCTGAATCTTGCAGACGGACGGGTGAGGCAGGCAGGCTTGCAACTGCGAACGTTGCTCAGTGACACACCGTTGTGGGTGAATGGTGATGCTGAACAACTGAATCAGGTCTTTGTGAACCTGCTTCTGAACGCGATCGAAGCGACTCCGGCAGGGGGACTGATCAACGTGTCGGCCTCGGCGCTGCCTGAGTCCGGAATGATTCGTGTTTCAGTGTCAGACACCGGCCCCGGGATTGCTCCGGAGATCATGGGACGACTGTTTGAGCCCTTCGCGACCACACGTGCCAAAGGCACCGGATTGGGACTGCCGATCTGTCATCGAATTGTTACTGAACACAAAGGGAGCATCACAGTGGAGAACATGGAGCAGGGAGGAGCAAGATTGATTGTGGAGCTACCTGCCGCGGGTATTGCGTCCGGTGTTCGGGAACCGGACATCGTTATGAGTTAGCCCACGTTGCAATTGATCGAATAGTGTCTTTTCCGGACCGTCACAAACCGCCCTGGAGGCTCAGCCATCGGCGGGTTGTCGGGCCCCGGACACCCGAAATATCCTGACAAAGTATCCTGAGCCATGAACGATGCAGGCAATGCTGGCAAATGCAACATCAGCAATGTCGCCGGTGTTATGTAACGTCAGTGATTTCGAAGCACCACAGACATTTCCATGACGACCCTCGATAATGCTGTTGGTGACTTCACACTGAGACTTTTTTCTGATCCCGGACAACTGGCGTACGATACCATGGAAAAACTACTGATCGTCGATGATGAGGCCCTCATCCGGACAACTATCGAGTCCATTCTGAAGTCAGAAGGCCTGCAGATTTTTTCCGCTCCTGACGCGGCTTCGGCTGTCGCTGTCATGGAACGAGAATGTCCTCAGATTGTCCTGCTGGACATTCGTCTGGGCGGAACATCCGGGCTGGATTTGTTCACAGAGCTAAGGCGTTACAATCCGCGCGCTCTTGTGATCTTCATTACCGGACATGGCTCCGCTGATACGGCCATCGAAACGATGAAGTTGGGGGCCTTTGATTATCTGATGAAGCCACTCGACATCGACAGGCTCTGCGGGGCGGTTGAGCAGGCGCGAAAAATCTGCCGTCAGATGTACACGCCCGCGGCAATTGATCAGCCCGCTTTCGACGAGACGGGGTCGGATCGACTGATTGGCAGCGGTACCGCGATGCAGGCCGTCTGTCGCCAGATCGGTCGAATCGCCCCACAGGATGTCAACGTGCTGATCTTTGGAGAAAGTGGGTCCGGCAAGGAACTGGTCGCCCGAGCGATCTACCAGCACAGCCGGCGGCAACAGGCTCCGTTTCAGTCCATGAACTGCTCGGCCATCCCCGAAACTCTGCTTGAAAGTGAGCTTTTTGGCCACGAAAAGGGGGCTTTCGGAGGTGCCGAGCATCGCAGGATTGGCAAATTCGAACAATGTCATAAAGGAACGATTCTGCTTGATGAAGTTGGAGATATCCCTCTTCACACACAGGGACGTATTCTCCGATTGCTGCAGGACGGTCAGTTCCAGCGACTTGGTGGTGTCGAAACACTGAGTGTGGACGTGCGGATTCTGGCGTCTACCAGTCGGAATCTGGAGACCATGATTGCAGAAGGGCGGTTTCGCCAGGATCTGTACTATCGCCTGCGCGGGATGACAATTCATGTGCCTCCGCTCCGTGATCGAACCGAGGATATCCCGGAACTGGCACACTACCTGATGTTTCGCTTCAATCAGCAACTCGGGACAACCGTGCAGTCCATCTCCACAGAAGCCCTCGACAAACTGCAGCAACATCGCTGGCCTGGTAACATCCGGGAGTTGCAGAGCATTCTGCGTGAGGCAATGATCATCGCCAGCGGACCAGCCCTGCAGCCGGAGTTCATTCCGCTCGATAACCGCGGGGATTTGTCTGATGAGCCGATTCCCGGCGATGCGACTCCCGCGCCAGGAAGTGATGCATGGCAGGAATTGGGCAAGTACGTCGACCAGGTCCTGCACGAAGGTAAAGGCGATGGATACCGCCAGGTCATCCAGAAGTTCGATCGGCTGGTCATTCTGAATGCTATGAATCAGGCACGTGGCATGCAGTCACGGGCAGCCGAACTGCTGGGGCTCAGCCGCCCCACTCTGCGGTCGAAACTTCGTGCCATTCTGAATACTCCGGAATCGCCTGATAAGTCGCTGACCGTGGACTGAGTCGATATACGCAGCGTCAATTCGGGGACCGAAGCTGTCGACGCTCTGATGCCTCGGCTGCGAGATATCCGTCCGCCGGCTTGACCGATTGATCTGCAACTTGCGGCAGGTGCGATGCAGATCAGACGACGCACGGTGATACCCGATCTTCAGAATCAGACGTTGTGCCCGTTGTATTCCGCGTCGCGATCGGACTATGGCCGGGAAGTTCTGCTCCTGACTTACGCTCGTGTTCCCATGACTGCTGAACTGCGATGATCGAACTGCAGACTGCGCTGTTGCATCACGTGTCATTCGGATTCCACCGCGATCCAGTCCCGGAACGCAGCTTCATCGGCATTTCGACCACTCACAACAACGACCACATCTCCGTCGCCGGCTGGATCAACAGCTCCGGACAGCAAAGCAGCCACACCGATCGCACCTGACGGTTCAGTCTTCAGACCATGATGTTCGTACAGCCATTTCATGGCCCGCCGTGTCTGCAGGTCCGGAATGGCAAGGGAACACGGAACGAGGGCTCGCAGAATTGGCCAGTTGTTGACTCCCACATCGTATGACAGGAGTCCGTCGCAGATACTTGTGGGCCGCTCCACACGAACTCGCTGATCCGCAAGGAGCGACTGTCGAAAGTCATCTGCGCCCTCCGGTTCCACTCCGATGATTCCTGCCTCAGGAAATCCGGAATGAATCGAAATGGCCTGCCCGGCCATCAAACCACCTCCGCTGACTGGACAGATAAAATGGGAGACCGTGCGATCATGCTGCTGCAGTGCTCTGACGGTCCAGAGTGCCCCGACACCATTGCCGGCAATTACGGCGGGATCATCATAAGGGGATGCAAGCACAGCGTTTTCTACTTCGGCAATTTCCCGGGTCAATCGATCTCGTTCGCCGGTTTCATGGTCACGAGCGATGTTGTAGGTACGTACTTCTGCGCCGAACGACTGTGTCCTGCGAAACTTGATCTGCGGCGCAGTGTCCGGCATCACCACGATCACCCGAACGCCAAATCGCATGCCCGCGTAGGCAATCCCCGAGGCGAAATTGCCGGAGGAATGCGCGGCAACAGGGCGCCCCTGCAGATGCGGCTTATGTACCGCCATCCAGTTGCAGGCGCCGAAAAGTTTGAAAGACCCGGAGGGAGTCCAACCGTAGTCGCGTAGCCAGACACGCCGATGCTCCGCCAGTCCCAGACGACGTTCCAGTTCCCATGATCGAATCAGCGGTGGAGAAAAAACATGCTCGCGAATCCGCTCCTCGGCTGCGTGGATGTCTGCAAGGCTTACCGGGGTGACTGTCATATATGGCTTTCATTCAACGTCAGGTACGTGTACCGTCCTGGCAACCGTTTGAGGAACATCGTCAGCCCGTCTTCTGTACGGACAACCGGTGGCTGCAGACTGTGCCCGATGCGGTCAACTTCGGCCAGTCGCGTTCCTGGCAGACCGCACCAGAAGTTCAGGATGCCGCGAAGGCTGCAGGGTGAAGCACCGTCCGGTAACAATCCGGCCTCGCTTGCGATGGCGAGGTCGTTCCAGCCCCGTTGGGTGATTCTATTGCTGGTGGGCATTATATTGACTGTGATGCGGAGTTCGAGCGTTGGCCGATCTTCCCGGACTGTGGTTTAGTGAGGTGTGTGATGCCGTCGTTCTTCCGTGTGCTGTTCGGCCTGCTTGTGATGCTGCGGCTCGTGATCGGCTGCGCTCCGATGGCCCTCGGTCAGGATTCGGATTTTTCGCTGTCCGAGATGCCCCCCTTACCTCAGACGGAGGGCTTCGCCGGAAGCTTCGTCGGGGTGTCCGGCAATCACCTGCTTGTCATCGGTGGTGCAAATTTTCCGGAACTCAAGCCGTGGGAAGGGGGAACAAAGGTCTGGTATCGCTCAGTTCTGGCGCTGCCGCTTCGCCCTGAAGGGGCTGCCCCTGCAACTGCAGCCGATCCGATCACACAGAGTCGAGCAAACTGGACCACTGTTGGTCAAATTGACGCGCCGCTGGGGTATGGCGTTTCGGCGACATTCGGCGATGATGTACTGTGTGTTGGAGGGAGTGCTGCAACAAGTCATTCGGCGGAGGTCCTCGCAATCCAGTTTGACGGGCGGCAGGTCTCACAGCGGCGACTGGCAATGCTACCGGTGCCACTCGCTAATCACTTTGGCGCTCGTGTGGGCAATGAGTTGATCATCGCAGGGGGCCAGCAGTCTCCCGATGATACCCGGGCAGAATCTGCGGTCTGGAGCCTGTGTCCGGATGATCCCAATGCCAACTGGTCGCAGCTTCCGAAGTTTCCCGGAACCGGGCGCATTCTGGCCGTTGCCGCGTCGGCTGGTGACTGTTTCTGGATCATTGGTGGGGCTGCTCTGACTGAGGGGCCTGATGGTAAACCACTACGTCGTTATCTGCGCGATGCGTGGAAATACTGTCACAGGACCGGCTGGATGCAGCTTCCGGATTTGCCGATGCCCTGTGTCGCTGCCCCGTCACCGGCTCCGGACTTCGGCGAAGGGCCAGTCATCCTCGGAGGGGATAACGGCATGCAGGTGGGGCAGGATCCGTCAACTCATCGCGGATTCTCAAAACAGGCGCTACGGTTTTCTACCGGCGAGAATCGATGGGTGCCGGCCGGATTGTTTTCACCGGCAACGGTTACCGCTGCGACGGTTGCCGTGGGATCGGACTGGTTCATTCCCACTGGAGAGATCCGCCCGGGCGTTCGAAGTCCGGCCGTCTGGCGTCTGCGGGTGAGGAAGCCATAGGCTGTCTGAATTCGGTGTCGCTTCCTGACTGCTCAAGCTCATCCGGGTGTGCGGTGGAAGGCGATGTGCAGGGCATGTGAAGTCACCTTTCGGAAGGTCCAGTCACAGTCGGCGGTGCAGCCGTGCCACGTCAACGTGCCGGACCTGGATGCAGGGGGCTCAGCGAAAGTCACGCGAACGTGTTTCAAGTTGCTGAAGTAGTTCTCCCGCGTCGTCCAGTCGTTCACAGACCACATGAATCAGGTCACCCTCTCGCTGCAGTCGTCCGGTCGCCAGCATGATTCCTGCAAAGCGAGCCGCCGAGCGGAACACTTCCCATACTCCGGGATAGACGACGAGATTGACAATACCAGTCTCATCTTCCAGTGTGATAAAGGTGATGCCGCTGGCGGTTGATGGACGCTGTCGCATCAGGACAAGTCCCGCCACTTTTACGCGGCGATCATTCGCTGTTTCAGACAACGACTCCGAGGTGAGGACTCGCATCGCCTGCAGTTTTTCACGCAGAAAGCTGACCGGGTGCTTTCGCAGTGACAGGCCTGAAAATGTGTAGTCAGCTACAACCTGATCCTGATCGGTCATGCGAGGCAGTTCCGGGATGGGGGCGTCTTCCTGAAGGCCTTCCGCCGTGGAAAACAGCGGCAGTGATTCTCTCGAGGGTAAGGCCTGCCAAAGCGCCGAACGACGATCGATCTTCAGTGAGGCAAACGCGTCTGACCGTGAGAGGATCTGCAGCGTGGTACGATTCAGTCCTGTGCGTGCGGCGAATTGTTCAAAAGTAGAGAATTGACCCTGCTGATTTCGGACGAGTTCAATGCGGCGAGCCGCGTCCTCCGGGAGTCCCCGCAGAAGACGCAGTCCAAGACGCAGGGCAGTACCGGCATCCCGGTGCGAAAATGGACCTCGTGTTGCGGCAACCTGTGATGTGGGTTCCAGCGTACAATCCCAGCTGCTGTGGTTCACATCCGGAGGCAGGACGATGACCCCGTGCTCCCGCGCATCCCGCACCAGTTGAGCGGGCGCATAAAATCCCATCGGCTGACTGTTAACCAGAGCCGCTGCAAAGACGGCCGGGTAGTAGCGTTTGATCCATGCGGAGACATAAACCAGCAGGGCGAAACTGGCTGCGTGTGATTCCGGAAAGCCATATTCCCCGAAGCCGCTGATCTGCTGGAAAACACGTTCGGCAAACTCTTCCTGATAGCCCCGCGCAAGCATACCAGTGACCAGCTTCTCATGAAACATCGCAATCACACCGGTTTTTCGCCAGGCTCCCATGGCCCGCCTTAACTGGTCCGCCTCTCCTGGCGTGAACCCGGCCGCAACGATTGCCAGTCGCATCGCCTGCTCCTGAAAAATCGGTACTCCCAGTGTGCGGTGCAGTACGTCTCTGACATCGGGACTGGGATATTCAACCGGCTCCTCACCCGACCTCCGACGAAGATACGGGTGAACCATGTTCCCCTGAATCGGTCCGGGGCGCACGATAGCCACCTCAATCACCAGATCGTAGAAACAGTGAGGTCTGAGGCGCGGCAGCATGCTCATCTGCGCTCGACTCTCAATCTGGAACACACCCACGGTGTCCGCCCGACTGATCATGTCGTAAACGAGGGGATCCTCGGAGGGCACTGTGGCCAGAGTCAGTTCCGAGCCGTAGGTGCTCCGGACAAGGTCAAATGCCCGGCGAAGGCAACTCAGCATCCCCAGTGAGAGGCAATCGACTTTCAGCAGGCCGAGTGCGTCCAGGTCATCTTTATCCCACTGGATGACCGTGCGACCCGGCATGGACGCATTTTCGACCGGAACCAGTTCGCTGAGCGGACCACGGGACATCACCATTCCACCAGGGTGCTGTGAGAGGTGCCTCGGAAAGTTCAGCAGGGAAATCAGCAGATCCAGGAGCCTTCGTCCCAGCAGCGATTCCGGATCAATACCGCCCGCGCGCATTCGTTCCGCAAACTGTTCCTCTCCGTCCACGTGCTCCATTTGACCGGCCAGCTTGTCAATGCTGTCACTGGAGAGTCCCAGAGCTCGGCCTATGTCGCGAATGGCTGAGCGTGGCCGGTAAGAGATGACAGCCGCAGTCATTCCGGCTCGGTCGCGTCCATATCGATCAAACAGATACTGCAGTACCTCCTCGCGTCGTTCGTGCTCAAAGTCCACGTCAATATCGGGCGCTTCATTTCGCTCCCGACTGACAAATCGCTCAAACAGCACATCGATTCTGCCAGGATCAACCGACGTGATGCCGAGACAGAAACAGACCACTGAATTTGCCGCAGACCCTCGCCCCTGACACAGGATGTCTCGCTCTCGCGCGAACCTGACAATGTCATAGACCGTTAAAAAATATGCCTCATAGTGAAGGTCCCGAATCAATGCCAGTTCGTGGCGGATCATCCGGCGAATCTTTTCCGGTACACCATCGGGATATCGCTGCGACGCACCCCGCCACGTGAGATTACTCAAGTGGTCACCAGGCTCCAGGCCCGCAGGGACAAGCTCCTCCGGATATTCATAACGCAGTTGATCCAGCGAGAAGGTACATCGCGAAGCAATTTCCACCGTTCGATCGACCAATTCCCGGTTTCCACCCATGACGTCAAGTATCTCATGGCCGGATTTCAGGTGACGCTCGCCGTTCGGGAACAACTCATGCCCCAGTGATTGCAGGGCACCCCCACAGCGAATCGCCGTCACCACGTCCTGCAGAGCTCTCCGCCGAGGATCATGAAAATGAACGTCATTGGCTGCAGCCAGCGGAATGCGAAGAGTCCGGCAGGACTTCTGCCAGTCGTGCAGTCGCTGGGCATCATTCACACTTCTATGCAATTCGGCGAGGGCGTAGCATCGGTCTCCAAAAATCTCCCTCAGCCGCCCAGGTAATGCCTCCCCTACCTCAATGTGCTGTCCCGGCGAATACTTTCGCTGATATCGCAATTGCGATTCCTGATTCAGTGGTACGCAGCACAAAAGACCGGCCGAGAAGTCTCCGATGTCCGCCATCAGGATGCGGCACTCTCCTTTGGCCGCCCGCCGGCGCCCCAGGGTGATCAGGGATGACAAGCGTCCGTATCCTTCACGATTCATCGCCAGCAAAACCAACGCCGGACCATCAACCGGAACGATCTCCGCCCCCACCAGCAACTTCAGCCCCGCCTCCTTCGCAGCGACATGGGCCCGTACAACTCCTGCGAGCGAGTTTCGATCTGTGACTGCAAGTGCCGCATGCCCAAGGCTCACCGCTTGTGCTACCAACTCGTCTGCGTGCGACGCACCTTCCAGAAATGAATAATTGGTCTTGCAGTGCAATTCCGCATAAGGCAACGCTGCTGATGCGGCTTCCACATCAGCACCCCCAGCGACAGGCTGCGTTCCTTCGCAGAAATCCGCCCCCGTCACTCGCTGTCGACGCCTCGCTGGAGGAGGATCAGGCATGGTCGAACATCTCTCCTCAATAAAAAACGCAGTGCAACGATTACCTATCTATGTTAGCAATCCCGTCAGCAAACGACCACAACTAAATAAAGGTGCCATGCACCTTGACAAAGGAAAATCACCCGCTAAGATCTCCCCACCCTTGCTTCGGGGCCTCTGCCATGCCACGCGTTAACCGTCGAGAAATCCTGGCTGATTCAGAAATTCAGGTCTTTCATGTGGTCAACCGGTGTGTTCGCCGGACAAACCTGTGCGGCCGGGATCCGCTGTCGAAAAAAGATTATTCACATCGCAGAGAGTGGGTGCGTCAGCGGCTTGAGTTTCTGGCGGGGGTCTTTGCCGTGGAAATTCTCAGCTATGCCGTGATGAGCAATCATCTGCACGTCATCGTGCGGACGCGGCCGGATGTTGCTGTTCCGTGGTCTGATGAGGATGTGGCCAGACGCTGGTGGAATCTGTTTCCAAAGCGAAAAAACAAGAACCAGACTCCGGCGGAACCCAGCGACGAGGACTTGGCAAAAATCACCAGTAGTCCGAATGGAGTTCGGGAAAAACGGCGGCGGCTGTCGAATCTGTCGTGGTTCATGAAATGTCTTTGTGAACCGATCGCCAAGCGGGCAAATCAGGAAGATGAAGTGCGGGGGCATTTCTGGGAATCCC
>CAIYBH010000155.1 GCA_903924405.1 uncultured Planctomycetaceae bacterium
CGACCCGGGACGTTCAGGGGCCGACGATTCAATGCCGGTTCACTTCCCGGCAGTGGTCTGGTGGCCGCGGCAATCTGCTGCGCTCGACGTGCCAGCAGTTGCTCCTGAGTTTCCGCGGTACTGCGAAAACACGCTGGACACGATTTTCCCGGCACGTACTCCGGCAGCTGCTGTGCTTCCGCCGTCACCACCGCCTGACAGATGTAACACTGAGTCGTTTTGGTTTCCTGCAGCGCCGGGTCCACGGCCACTCGCTGATCAAACACAAAACATTCGCCATTCCAGTGGTCGCCACCCACCTCTTCAAAGTACTTCAGAATGCCTCCATCCAGCTGGTACACATTCCGAAAGCCCGCCAGCTCCATGTACGGCCCCGCCTTTTCACAGCGTATCCCACCCGTACAGAACATCACAACCGGTTCGTCTTTCATCGATTCCGGCAACCGCGCCACCGCGTCCGGAAACTCACGAAAATGATCAATGTCCAGTCGAATGGCGTTCTGAAAGGTGCCAATCTGAACCTCATAGTCGTTCCGTGTGTCCAGCAGATGCAGAGCCCGCCCCTCGTCCAGCCAGCGCTTCAGCTCTTTTGCCGGCAGCTTGGGTGATGTCTTCTGCTCCGGCACAACCCAGTCAACGCCAAACGAAATGATCTCGCGCTTCACCTTGACCAGCATGCGATTGAACGGCTGATACTCGCTGATACTCACTTTCGGCTGCAGATCCGCCAGCCCCGGATCCTCCCGCAGAAAATCCACAAACGCCCCAATGGCACTGCGAACACCCGCCACAAACAGGTTGATCCCCTCGTGACTCAGTAACACCGTGCCCTTCAAACCCAGCTCTGCAGCCTTGTCACGTATGCTGTCCCGCCGCTGCTGCAGATCCTGAAATCGCACAAACTTGTAACACGAAATATTGACGATTGAATCGTCCGGACACTCACCCACCGGAGCTGTTTGAATCTCAGACATCACAACACCAGACACCAGACAAAAAACCTACTTCACGAACCCGCTGACACACAAAGGTCCCGCTTTGGCCATCAAAGCATCCGGAGCAACAATGCGTCCGCTCTCGACGCCCGACGCGTCACCAGTTCAGCCAATGCCCACTGGGATACTCTTTCACCCGCAGTCCTCCGACATCATTTGATTTCAGCAGCAGTCAGGCAATGCCGGAACTCCGCGCCTTCCAGCGGAAGACACCAGCCAGCACATCTGTGCAGAATCATCCGACAAACCAGGGGACGGTCACCTAATCGGGGCGAGTCAGCCGCAGTGTCTGCACAAACAGCAACACCAACAGCAGGCCCGAAGACACTCCCGCAATCCACCACGCACTGGGAATCAGGTTGTACGATGTAAAACCCTCCGCCTGCATCGCGTTCAATGCCGCGGCCATCGGGTTTAGTCGCAGAGTGTTCTCGACCATCGTGTTACCAAATGGAGCGTCCCGATTCACCCAGATCAGCATCGTTCCCCCAAACAGTGCAATCAAAGCCCCGTACGCCACAGTCGTCGCAATTGCGGTTGAACGACACAAACTGCTGACCGCCGCACTGATCAGCATCGCCAATATGGCCGATGCGACCAGACAGCCCAGTACCTGCATCACCTGAGGCTGCAGAATCGGTTTGATCAGCATGATCACCGCATACCCCGGCAACGTCGCACACAACAGCAACGCCAGAGTCAGCAGGACGCTGATCAGCTTGCCAAACAGAATCCGCGCTGGACCAAGTGGTGTCGCACGAAGCAGATTCCAGCTCCCCCCCTCGATCTCACCGGCAATCATTCCCGCTGCCAGTCCCGGTGTTAACAGCACAATCAGTGACACCTGCAGCACAATAATCAGAGCCCCTGTGTACTCAACACCACGCGATTCCGTACCCCGCGCCGAGGCCAGTGTCAACAGCAGCGACAACACCGCACAACCAGCCACCAGACGCAGCAACCAGTGCATCCGGCCAAACTGCCGACACTGGAACTCTTTCACCATGACCGGGTTGATCAGCGGAGGAATGCCCTTTGACCGCCGCTGCGGGTCCACCAGATACAGAACTCGACGACTGGCCTGAATCCAGCCGTCCTGGTCGTCCGTGATGTAGCCCTGCGAGCGGGATTGATCCAGCAACGAATGACTCAAACGACGAATACAGACAACCGTACCCACCACAATGAATATGGTCGCAAATCCCAGGTACCAGACGACCGCGTCCCTCGATTCAATCAGCCCCGTGCCACTCAGCGAATTCTGATTCAGCATCTGCAGCAGTCCGGGAATGGGCGAAATCAATTTCAACATCTGCAGACCGCGCGCTAACGGACTGGTCCCCCCGGGAAATAAGGCGTCCGGAAACCACGGAACTATCGTCAACGCAAAGGTCACCCCATAACTCCATCGCAACGCTGATTCCGTGTTGCGACACCATGTCCCCACGAGCAGCCCAATCACCGTCAACTGCGTGCAGACCACCATCATAAAGCCGTACATCCGCAGAACGTCACCCGTCAGCGATAAGCCTCCCATCAGGTAGGCACAGGCCATGGCCGGCAACGTTGTGCTGAGCAACAGCACGACAAATCCCAGCATCGCGCACAGCTTGCCGAAATAAATCGAACTGCGCGGCAACGGTGAGTTCAGCAGTAACTCCAGCGTGCGGCGACGAACTTCCCGCACCAGCAGCGTCGACGGGAAGACCGGAACGACCAGAATCGCGGCCGCCAGTATCGCATACGTCACCCAGCGAAAGACTTCACGCCCACGCGCCCCATCCAGATCCACAATCGCCGTCGTCGGCCACTTCAGCAGCACAACCAGCGATGCGATCAGCGAAATCGACAACAAAATCGCCAGCACACGACCACTGCGCAGCATCGCCAGCAACTCACGCCCCAGTATCACGCCAATCCCGCTCATCGCGCCACCTCCGCCGATTCCCGACGCGGGGCCGCCTGAGCATTTCGCTCTGCTTCTGCCTCTCTGGCCGCGGTCACAAATGCTTCTTCCAGGTCCCCGGCCACTTCACGGAATTGTCCGACTCGGTCACCCGCCAGAATCATCTGCCGCAGCAACTCGCCCAGCTTCTCGTCGTTCGCCGATGTGCGGCAACGGATGATCGTTTCCGCTTCCGATAAGGTCACTTCCGCATCCGCTTCCATGGCCGCGCGAACACGAGCCGCCGCGTTCTGCATCCCGTCTGCCGTCAGTAACTGAATCTCAATCGTGCGTCGCTGCGACAATTCCCGTGTCACTTCCTGCAGCGTCCCCATCGCCCGCAAACGACCTCCCGCCACAATCGCCACCTGATCACAAATCCGCGATAACTCCGGCAGAATGTGACTGGTCACAATCAGCGTTCGTCCTTCCGCCGCCAGTCGCAGCAGAATCGAACGCATTTCAATCCGAGCCTCCGGGTCCAAACCATTCGCAGGCTCGTCCAGAATCAGCACCTCCGGTTTGTGCAGCAGAGTCCGCGCGATCCCCACTCGCTGCTGCATCCCATGACTCAGACTCTCCACATAACGGTCCTGCATCCACACCGCGTTGGTCAGGTCCAGCACTTCCGAGATCCGACGCTGACGCTCCCTCCGAGGAATCCCGAATGCAGCTCCGAAAAAGTCCAGATACTCCCGCACACGCATGTTGTCGTACGAACCAAACTTGTCCGGCATGTATCCGACAAGTCGACGGACCTTCGATAACTCCGTCACACAGTCCGCACCCGCGATCTTCGCAGAACCGGAGGTCGGTCGCGAGAGTCCCACAAGAATCCGAATCGTCGTGGTCTTACCCGCTCCATTCGGACCAATAAAACCCAGAATGCTCCCACGATTCAAAGTCAGCGTGAGCTTGTCCAGCGCAACGAACTCGCCGTAGTGCTTCGACAACTCCCGAATTTCCACAACTGGTTCTGCACTAGCCATTCCTGTGTCTTTCCGTTCGCCTGTCCGCTCTTGCTCACGATCCCACCGAGACCAGCGTCCGATGCAGATCCTCACACCCCTGTCCGCTCTTCAGTGCCACACCCCGCGGCAGCATCACCACAATCCGCATCCGGTCTGTCCCGGTACTGCCGATCAATCACTTCGCCGACGTCACCGCCGCCATCTTCGGCTCGCTGCGACGACCCTTCAGCTTCACCAGACAACGATTCACAAGGTAATTGTCGTCCTGCTCGCCCATCTCTGATTCTGTCTGACTGTTCCCGCCGATTTCGCTGACGTCAATCTGCAGATAAAACCGCCCCTGCTCCGCAGCCACTTTTGCCAGCTCCACCGGCACCGAAATCACCTGTTCCCCCAGCGGACTGTCCAGCTCCGTCACCAGCTGCAGATTATCAGGTGTCCCGGAGAACACTCGCACCTTGCGCGATCCCGCACGAATATCCAGATTGATCTCCACCGATTCCACGTCAAATGGACGACAAACCTGAGGAATCAGGTATTCCAGCAACGTGTCCGAGGCCGTCTCGATAGCTACCCATTCCCGTCGCGGATTGTTGTACATTCCGCCAAATCCACCACTCGCCGTCTCAATCGATCGCATAGTCATGAAGGGCGACAGGATCGTAATGAGCTTGCCCGCTTCCGGTGGAATCCACTGAATCGGCTGTATCATCAGGGTGTTCTGAGTCACCCGCAGGTCGTCCGATGTAAAATTCAGCAGTGACTTGTCCGATGATTCCCAGAACAACACCGATTGCTCCGCAGGAAACAAGTCCGTACGGTCCCGGTTCCCGAAAACGGATTCCATCAGCCGAGTTCGCTGACGCTGCTCTTCCGTGGTCAACGTGGTTGACCAGTACTGCCCGGATTTCAAAACCCCATCCTCCGTGCCCCGCAGGATCCCATCGCTGTCCCGCGTCAGACTCAGGTGGTCAGGCGTTAATCCTGCCATCATGAAGTCAGACGCATTCTCAAAGCCCGGTGCCAGCAACGTCGCACGGAATCCCGCTTCGTCAAATGTTCCCGTGATGCGAAATGGCAGTTCCGACTTTCGCACCGCTCGCAATGGATACGTCTTCAGGCCCGCAGGCTGGTTCAGCTTCTCCCAGTGATTCTCAGCAGCACCCTCCCAAACCAGTCGCCGATAGTCGAGGTTTGCAGAATCCGATTGAGCGTCCAGGACGGCGCCACTCTCTGATGAAACCGGAAGATCCACCGCGTTCGGCAGATAGACCGAAGCAAATCCGTCCGAAACCACGTCCGTGGCCCCCGTCCCTGCCATCATCACCCGTGTCTCAATCAGCGTGTTCGGGGCCACCGACCGTATCTGCATTCCCGTAACCAGAGCCGGTACCGCTGCTAACACCGCCAGACCAGGCACGACCCAGACCAGTCGCTCACCCGCCGATCGACGCAACAGACAGCCACCCACCACAAACAACAACACCGGAAACACGCTCAACAACACAAAGGCCGTCGCACGACCCGGAACCTGATAGCCCACAAGCGCAGCTGCGTGCTCAGCTGCCACTGGCTGCGAAATCAATGGTGCCGGTCGCGCATCGAATAAGGTGTCCACCATCCGACGACTGGAGGCAATCGTGGTCCATGCAGGTGCCCCCTCAGCACCGTCCTTGCGACGCTCCACAAACACACGCGAATCAATCGCCGTGATCACCACAAATCCACGCCCCACCGGTAGTCTCAACGCCACCGGCCAGTTGTCCACACTCCAGATCACCTCTCCCGTTCCGGGCACTATCCGCAAATACCGCACCGGCTCGTCAAACTCCCGCGCGACACTTCGAGTCGGATACTGCGCTTTCGGATACTCCGCGTTCAGTTCCAGCAGAACGTTGTTGCTTGAGGTTTCTCCAACAACCGTCAGTGGAAACAATTCTCCGAGCAGCGTCCGAACTACGTCCTCGCCCACCACGTCCAGCGGCAGGTACAGACGACCGCCTCGCTGCAGCCACGCACGAATCGCGTCACAGGCCATTGGGTAGTTGCTCAGTCGCGGATCACCCACGGCCAGGGCGTCCAGAGGATCCAGGCATTCACTGTGATGACTGATGTCCCGTGACAGAAATGAGGCCACACCCGCCACACCCAGCTTGTTAAATCGACCCGCCTGACACAGCGCCATGGCAAAGTCTTCCCCACGCTCATCCGAACGGTTGTCCGGCAAGTACCCCGTCAATCCCAGCGGGCCGTCCGAGGCCAGCACGGAAAACGAAGGCAGCTCCGATTCGTTGGCTGAGTTGCGAATGACACCATCGTCTTCGCCCGTCGGAAAATGCAGATAACGAAAGTCCACCGGGCCCGGTGCCTTCTTGCCAGTTACCAGCACAGGCCACGTGGTGTCAAAAATCGTTCGCGCCGGAACTTCAATCCGCCGGGAATACTGCAAGCCACCCGTCGAGGGTGTCACAACCATCAGGCTGCGTGCCGCCGAGTTGTTGCTGTTGGAGACCGATCCTGTCACCGCCCCCCAGCGACCAAAGACAAATCGCCCGGTCGCTCCGGAACGGATCATCACTTTTGTCTCGGTCGCCCCGCCGTCAGACGCCGCCGCAGGCTCGTCCGCCACGGCCCCACCGAGCGAGATGCAAAGCGTCAGACACAGCCACGAAAGTCCTCGCAACACGACTCGCGGCCATCCCCCGCCGCTGCACACAGTTGTCTTCACGTCCGCGTTACTTTCTGTCAGATCTGAGTCCGAACCGGAGGCCGTAGGTCCCCCCGGAATACTGTCCCTGCAGCAGGCTACCGACTATATTCAAACGGATAGACGCGTCCTCTACAACTGATCCCCCCGGAATTCAGACACAAAACCGGGCACTGCATTGAGGTTTTTAGCGTTTATCAGTCCTCAAAGCGAAAAAACACGGTGATCTGTCGACTCCCCATGCCGCTGATTTCCTCGCATCCCGACAGATCCCCCAGCCCCGCAAGCCCACCGAAGCTCAGTAATACGCAAGGCGCCCCTGACTCTGCAGACGCAGGGTCAGTCCGGCAATCGCGAGGGCATCCTCAATCCGCTCCGTGGTCCACGCTGATACCGGTCGCGCAGCATCCGTCAGCCACAATCGATCCGTGACCACGTCCGCGTGTGCTGTCATCTGGCTGGCTCGCGAACCAATCGCCGTATTCAATCCCCGAGCAAAGTCAACTGCCGAAATTCGCACTCCACGCGAATCACGCCACTCAAACCGACGGTCGTCTTCCATGATCACCAGACTCTGCAGACCCACACCCCGACTCTCAGGCTCCACAACCGGCGCCGTAATCAATGACACACGGGCGTGTTCCGACAACCACTGAATCCTTGATCGCAGCAACACATCATCCGTACGAATAATCAGCCGCGCGTCATAGTTCTCCGGATACCATCGCAGCAACCAGTCCCGATATCGCTCCTCAACCGATTCCACGCGCTGCACACCCGACTGCCGACTCAACCTCCGCGGCCATGCCGCGCGCGCTGATTCCTCCGGCAAAACCAGACGCAGAACATTCGGCCGTGCAGTTGTCGCTGCTTCGCTTTCCACGGAAGACTCAATCGTCGCGTCCCGCTCATTCCCCCGTATCTGCCGCATGATCCGCTGCCAGCCGCGGTCTTCCACATCCACCTCAGCCACCGATCGCACCGCGGGCACTCGTTCGTCCACGACCTGCTGCAGTCGGACACCAAAATCCTTCCAGACCACCGGAACCGCTTCACCCCGGGAGTCCAGTACGTCCAGCCCCGTCCACGCCGCCGGATAACCTGACCCCGTAATCAGGATCCCCCCCAACATCTCCGGTGACGAACGAATCGCTTCCTGGAGCGCCGCCATCGTGGTCCGGCCTGTGTCCAGAATCCCAAACCCCATCTCCGTGACCGCAGCCGTAATCCCCGCATAAAGATCCGGAGAAAATGCTCGTCCGTCATACCCCGTGATCACAGGACGCAGCACCGCCCGCGATATACTCGGCTCACCCGGAGCCAAGCCACTGACCGTGTCTGGCACAGCCCTGGCGTTCAACAGACACAAACAGAAAATCCGTACCAGCTCTGAGGCACTGCGGCGGTCCAGCGCGTTCAACCACTGACCACGCACCCCGAATTCCGTACGCTGGATCCCGTCCACACGCCGCTGACGAATCCGTACCACCTCGGAGACCGATCGTTCCGAGAGTCCTTCCGTGTGGTGACGCCATTCACATTCGTCACACCCGGTCCACGACGCCCCCAATCGCGCTAAATGCAATGCCCGCGAAATC
>CAIYBH010000156.1 GCA_903924405.1 uncultured Planctomycetaceae bacterium
GATGCCCGGATGCTGCATCTGAGCTACGGCGCGCGCCTCGGCCAGAAAACGTCGCAGAGATTCGCCGCCGGTATGCTTTCCGTGCAGAATCATCTTCAATGCCACAACGCGATTCAGCTTACGATGACGCGCTTTGTAGACAACCCCCATTCCGCCCCGGCCCAGCTCACTCAGCACCTGATAGTCGCCAATCACAAGACCTGCGACACTGCCCCCGGATTCACTGGTGCGTTCCTGACCTTCAACCAGAGTCTCCAGCAGATCTTCGAGATCCTGCACCGCCTGAGGCCCCGAGATTAGTGTGGCCGACGGATCGGCGGTGACAGCGGCTGAATCCGGCGGCAATTGCGAATTCAATCCGCTGATCTGAAATTCGGCCGCGCCCGCAGGTGGCGTCGTCCGCTCCCGGCCGTGCTTTGTCCCCGTTCGTTCGTCACTACGGAGCGACTGAGGTGTTGGTACCGCTGCAGTGCGTCCACCAACTCCCTCTTCCGCCAGTGTGTCGGCATCAGACTGGATTATGGTGGCCTGACTGTCCGGTGTCGTAATAATCGTTCCGTCATTGACCGATGACGACAGGAGACTGTCCACGCCGGTCGCCGCTGCGGAGTCCGATTCTGGCTTCTGCTGGTGTGGCAACTTCATCGAACTGCTCCTGTTTTGACGACTTTAGTCCGTGCCAACACACGCTCACGCACCGAGCGACTTAGCTGTAATACTATACGGAAGGCACTCCGTCAGGGAAGTTCATGAGATCGGAGTGTCTTTCTGATTCAATTTCCACCAGAAAACAGACAGTTGCCTCCTGAATTCGGAAAAAATACTGGTCGCAGCGTTAAATTGACGGAAATCCGCGCAATGCGCCCGGATTCTCGACGACCGCCACTCAGGTTCAGGAGGACAGTTCACTGGCCGGATGAGGAGACGGATGGAAGATTTGACGGCTTTCGCATGGCTGCTGTTCGACCTGTTTGGTCAACCGTGCATGTGCATTCGGTCCCGCTGCTGACGCGGATTGGGGCAACCCCGGAATGCCATGGGCGTCTCCGCCATTGTTTTGCATTCCGGGGACGTACCTGCCTTTTCTGCACCGAGACAGCACTTTGTCAGTCGTCAAGCAGTGACAACATCCAACCCAGTAGCTTCCGTCCCCGCTGGCGAATGGAATGCGTGCGATCCGTGATCGTGACAAGGCCATTGCCATCAATATCCCCGTCCAGATTGGCCCCGGAGCGGCCGACCTGAGACGAAATCAGATTGGTATCCGCGACATCCACTGTTCCGTTCCCGTTGGCATCTCCATACAAGCGGAAAAACTCAAACGCCGCATCGCCGGAATCGGTGAACACGCCATTGCCGTTCACATCCAGACGTACGCGATAGAAACCGTCGCCGTTTTGCTGCTGTCCACCAATGCCAGAGGCACCAAAATCAAGCTTCAGATTATTACCGGACGTGGCCACAGAGTATCCGGTGACGGCGGATCCGGTTCCGGCAGCTGCCGACGCGGCGCTGATCGAAAATCGTTCCACCGCGACGCGACCTGTCGCCAGCAGGGCCGATGGGTCGTCGCTGAACAGAACGTCGAGGTATCGCACATAGGAACGCTGATTCGCACCTTTCTGGACATCGATGCCCGTGGCCGTCAGTGATGCCGCCGCAAACGTGGCTGTCAACGACACATCACTCCCCACTGGAGCGGCTTCAACATTGCCGGACAGGTCCCTGGCCCGCGAGTAGAAGCTGTAGGTGTGTGAAACGCCGTCCAGTTTCCCCTGCCACGACATGGATCCGAGGAATTGTCCGACCCCGGACGAGGTGGCGGTGCAGGTACCGATCAGCGTGGCTGCTGCTCCGTCCAGCATGACATACACGTCAAACTCCGAGAGTTTCGCGCCACTCTGTTTGTTTCCACTGATCTGCAGGGAGATCCTGCCACTTGAATTGGAACTCACGGCAGTTACGGTGCTGCTGGGAGGAGTAATGTCGCCAACGCGTGTCCAGGTGTCCGAGGATGACTTGGATTCTTCATTTCCCGCATGGTCTGTTGCAATGCTGCGAAACCAGTAGGTGGTATTCGCTGCTGGTACAAAGACGATGGTTGGTGAAGCCGCCGGAGACGTACCGATTCTGCTGAAGGCTCCTCCTGTGGAATAATAAAAGTCATACTCCCGGATTCCCGTCGCATTAGCTCCAGGATCACTGCCCGTGGCTGTCAGTGTAATTGTGGGGGAGCTGATAGCATTCGGCAGCGTTGTAATCCGGCTGACAGGCAGCGTCACATCTTCTTCGACATCTGTCACGGTAATTGCCAGGACCTGCTCATACCAGAGCCCTCCCGCATCCGTTGTACGGACCCGAACTGAATACACAGACCGCGTTTCATAATCAAAAACAGCATTCGATTTCAGTGTGCTGCCATCGATCAGAAAACTGGCGTTGTCAGCCGCCCCCGCTCCACTGACCAGTGTCCATGTAAAGCTGTCGCCGGTATCCGGATCAGTTGCTGACAATGTCCCAATCAGGGTCTGTGTGGCCGAGTTTTCGGCGATCGTATCTGCCGAAACCCCGATCGCTGTCGGCGCATCATTCACGTTGTTCACGGTGACCGTCAGCGTCGTGCTGCCACTGCTGGCTCCATCACTGTCCTGCAGGGTGATCGACAGCACGGTCGTACCACTGCCGGCAGAAAAGGTCACGTCAAACGTGCCAGTCCCGGTTGCGGTGTTCAACTGGACGTTGGATACGATGCCTCGGCTGCCACCACTGATGGCTTCGACAACAAAGGTATCAGCACCCGGGTCAGATGCGGTAAAGGAATATGTCTGTGTGCTGCGTTCATCCGCTGCCGACGGACCCGAAAGTGTCAGAATGGTCGGCGCCTCGTTACTCACACTCACCTGCAGGGTCGTGGTCAGTGTCTGACCTATGTCGTCCTGAATATTCATGGTGACAGTCCAGAGACCATCATCCGCATAAATGTGGTCAAGCACGAATGTTCCCGAAGAATCCACAACCAGCGGCTGCTCTCCGGACCCGTCGCCGTAATTGACCGTACTGCCGGACCAGCTGATCGCAGCCCGATCCACCAACGTCAGAGTCCGCGAAAATCCGGATCCCTCGGTGGTGGTCCCCATGGCCCCCGGATCAAGAGTGAGAGCGTAGCTGTCGCCACTGCCTCCATCGATGGTGTCGATCCCGCCATAACCCACGATCGTATCGACTCCGTCCGTCGCACTGGCACTCGCGAACCCCGAAATGAACAGGTGATAGTGCCCCGCGTCCGTGTCGTCACGCGTGTCCAGAAATCGATCCAGCAGTTCCGGATACCCCAGAATGTTCCCGGGATTCGCCGGGTTCAGCGGACTACTCGGATGCGTCGGGTCAAAGAGCGGATCTGCCGGATCGCGGGAAAAAGTATCCACTTCAATGTAGTACGTTCCCGTCCGAGGCAGAACAAGGTCGACAATGGAACTGTCGGTCGGTTCGAAAATATCATCGTTTATCGCTTCACTGCCATAAAATGGCACCAGAGTCAGGATGCCGGCCTCCTCGTACCAGACTCGGGTGATTGAGTCGACGTAGTCATCCACACCCGTTCCGTAGCGGACCAGTGAGTTGGAATAAACCTCGACGTTCAGAATCGTGCCTGCAGTCCCCGTGAAGCTGTACCAGTCGTTTTCACTTTTACCGGTATGACTATCAACCGCAATCGTGCCCTCAACGGACTGCATCTGCACATACAGCGCCCGTGAGGCGTTCAGGCCACGCGTCAGCGTGTTCGGGACATCCACCGTGATAAGTGTCAGGGGCTGTGAGGTTGCGGCCGTTGAGTGTGGCGATGTCGCCTCGTCCGTAATCGTGGCGGTCACGTCACTGAACGCATATCCCAGTTTGATCAGTTCCCGCTCGCCAAAGAACAGGTCCTTCAGGTCGTTGAAGCGATCAGAGCCGACGGAAGCGCCCGAGCCCATCAGATGATCAAAGGTCTCCACACCTGCTACCGGACCAGCATACACAGGCTTGTAGGCGGCACTTCCCGGTGGATCATGCAGACCGAAGCCGATTGGCCCGAAGCTGTCCTGATGCCGCAGCCCGATCAGGTGCCCCAGTTCATGGGCCCCAATCTTCGCAGACAACAGAATGAAGTTCTCACTGGTCGCCGCTGGCTTGCTTGCCCCGATCTCTTCGTCGCCGACGGGGCGCAAGTCCGCCTTGTCCTGCCCGGCATCCCCACCTTCCTCACTGATGTCCTCTGCCGTGATCACTCCGCCAAGCAGTCCATTGACCTGCACAATGGCCGTACCACCATAATTCAGATTTCCGGGATCAATCTCACTGGCCAACCCGCCCGGACGACCAAAATCCGGCGTGCGATTGAAGTCAATCAGGGCGAATTCGCCATCGGCAACCGGAATCTCACTCCGGTTCAGCACAACACGGACGTCAAACCACGGGGATTGTGCGTCCGGCCCCCGGTACACTGTCTCGATTCGCGTCGCAATGGCCAGACGCTCGTCATCCGTATAGACGTGCTCGCCGTCTTCGGTCCATGTGTCAAAGTCCAGCAGAACCCATTGCGTTGTGCCGCGGGTTCCCGCTGCGCTTCCGCTAAAATCCTCCCCGTATCGCGCTCCGGAAATACCGTTGTCGCGACTATTGCCGGAAATGACGTCGGCAAGCGGAGTCCCAATGACGTTCTCGATCCCATTCCCGTCAGACAACGTGATCGCAAACACGCTGCTTTGGGACTGCTTCGCAATCAGCCGCAGGTCAAGGTTCAGTGCCCCGCCCGAGAATGCACTGAAGTCCAGTGTGTCTCGACTGTCGTCAGCAGCCCCGGCATAAGTTTCCACCAGCAGCACGTCCGCCTGTGGATTGGACTGGAAATAAAAGGTGTCGTCCCCGGTCCCGCCGTCGAGTGTCAGGTTGCCGCTGCCCAGAATAATGGCCTGATCCGCGCCAGCCCCACCGTTGTATGTCAATGTGTCTGCCGATCCACGCCATGCGAAGTAGTCATCACCCGGACCAGCATTGTAAGTCACGCTGCTTCCGGCACTGCCCGTAGCGTTGTAATGGAACGAGTCGCCCGCAATGTCGGCACCGCCTTCAAACACCAGCGTGCCAATCCCCGTGCCGTGAACTCGCAGTGTGTCACTGTCGGCGCCGCCTGTGAACGTGAGAACCAATACGTCACTGCCCTTGTTCACAAAGGTGTCCACACCGTCATCGCCACGGAAGAGCAGCGATCCTGCTCCGTCGGCATTATTGTAAAAGACGTCGTCGTCGGCACCGCCCTCAAACAGCAGACTGACCACCTGTCCGTTGTTCTGCAGCGTGTCGTCGTCAGCCCCTCCCTCAAACGTCAAAGTTCCCACCGGTCCATTACTCACCAGCAAATCGTCGTCTGCCCCGCCTGAAAACTGCAGGACCGTCACCGCACCGTCGTTCAGCAAAGTATCACTGCCATCATCCGCAGCGTCGATGACAGCGCCCAATCCTCCGGACGCCAGCTCCTGATCGCCTCCGAAAATCAGCGTTGTCACAGTTCCCCGGTTGACCAGTATGTCGTCGTCTGCTCCGCCGCCAAAAAGGAGGTCGATGATGGCGCCTGTATTCAGCAGCGTGTCTCCGCCATCGTCGCCTCCAAACGTCAGGTCTGTAATTGCCCCGGCTGACTGATTCAGAAAGACATCGTCGTCGGCTCCGCCCTCAAACAGCAACCCCGAGACGCTGACACCACTGTTCTGAAAAATGTCGTCGTCCGCTCCGCCTGCGAACGTCAGATCCGTGACTCCGCCGGCGTAGTTCAACAGGATGTCGGCGCCCGCATCACCGTGAAACACCACGTCATTCAGCTGGACCGCTGTCGCTCGATTCAGAAATCGGTCATCGCCGGCATCTCCGTAAAACGTTAACAGCGTCAGACTGGTTCCACTGTTCTGGAAAACATCATCGTCCGCGCCCCCGTTGAATGTCACTCCACTCAAATCATTCCCGGTGTTAACCAGCACGTCAGCGCCACTGTCCCCGGTGAACACAAGTCCTGTGAGTTCCGATCCGGTGTTGACCAGTGTGTCATCATCACTGCCACCATGAAAGATCAGTCCCGGCAGCTGATGTCCATTGTTGTACAACGTGTCGTTGCCCGAATCCCCGTTGAAGACCAGCTCAGTGACACCAAGGCCGTTGTTTTCAAGCACGTCGTCATCGGCGCCGCCCGAGAAGGTAATCTTCGCGGCATAGTCGGTATTGGTCTGAAACACGTCATCGTCAGCGCCACCTTCAAATGTCAACGCTGCGAATCCACTGGCCGAATAGCGAAATGCATCTGCTCCGTCGTCGCCACGGAACACAATCACCGTTCCCGTACTGCCGGCTCCGCTGCCCTGCACAATCAGCAGGTCATTCCCTCTGTTCGTCCCCGCAATCATGGCTCCCGTCGACGCGTCGATGTCGCCACCAAATACAATTCCACCCAGTAATTCCCCACTGCTGAATAATACATCGTCATCAGCTCCACCACCAAAGACCAGAGTGGAAATGCTATTCCCGGTATTCCGCAGGATGTCGCTGCCATGATCGCCGCTGAACACCAGCTCTGTGATTCCATTTCCGCTGTTCTGAAGAATGTCATTATCGGCGCCTCCGGCGAACTCAAGGGAGCTCAGTCCGGATCCGGTGTTCAGCAACACGTCATCGTCGGCGCCCCCATCGAACGTGAGCGCTCCTACGCTGGCCCCCGTGTTGTAGAGAATGTCATTCCCCGCATCGCCACCGAACAGCAGGGTGGTGATTGAAGCTCCGGTATTGATCAGTACGTCATCATCGGCGCCACCGGAAAATGTCAGCGTTGCCACAAGGCCGTCGTTCCGCAGCACGTCACTGCCAGTGTCGCCCTGAAATACCAGCGTGGAAATCGAGGCTCCGGTCTGATTCAGCAACACATCATCGTCCGCACCGCCGGTGAACTGCAGCGATTGCACGGTGCCATAGTTCGCGAACGTATCCACGCCATCGTCCGCTGCCGTGGAAATCCCCTGAAGATTTCCAGCGGAGTCAAACTCACGGTCACCGCCAAATACCAGCGTTCCGAAAATTGTGCCTGTGTTGATCAACGTATCGTCGTCCGCACCACCGCCAAAAGTCAGAGTTGTGACGTGCCCCGTGTTGCGAAGACTATCCACGCCATCGTCGCCTCCGAAGCTCAGCGCCGTCACGGTTCCCGTGAGCTGATTGACAAGGACATCGTCGTCGGCGCCACCGAAAAACGTCAGTGTTCCGACAGATCCGAAATTCAGCAGTGTGTCTGTGCCGTCATCAGCGAAATTGGAAATTTGTGATAAGCCTCCGGAGGAATTCAACTCGCGATCACCACCAAACACGAGGGTTGTGATCTCAGCACCGGCCTGATTCACCAGCAGGTCATCGTCTGCTCCACCGCCAAAACTGAGAGTGGCGACATCGCCGGAATTCTGAAACACATCAATTCCGTCATCACCGGCAAATGTAATTCCCCCCGCCAGGCCGGAAGCGAGGTTCACAAAAATGTCGTCGTCCGCACCGCCGGAAAAGGTCAGTGTCGCCAGCGTTCCTGAGTTCTGCAGAATGTCAGCACCGGCATCACCAGTGAACAGCAGCGTCCCCACCAAGCTCCCAAAATTTGTCAGCACATCGTCATCGGCACCGCCGGTAAACGTCAGTCCATCTATGGAACCGTAATTTGTCAGCAGATCGCTGCCGTCATCTCCGCCGAATGCGAGGCCCTGAACCGCGCCGCCGGATGTATTGAGCAGGATGTCGTCGTCCGCTCCGCCGCTGAACAGCAAATCCGCAATCACTCCTTCATTGCGCAGCAAGTCACTACCATCATCACCACCGAACACCAGCCCGGCCAATGTGCCGCCGATCAGATTCGACAACACGTCGTCATCGGCCCCGCCGTTGAATGTCAGTGAAGTGATCACGCCCAGATTCTGCAGCACGTCCGCCCCGTCGTCCCCGCTGAACACCAGCGTTCCGATCGTTCCGATGGTGCCACAGTTACTCAACAGGACGTCATCGTCACCACCGAAATTCAGCGACGTCATCGTCCCCACATTCACGAACACATCGTCGTCTGCGCCACCTGTAAACGTCAGTGTCGTAATCGTCCCCAGATTCGCAAAAATGTCGGCGCCGCTGTCACCGGAAAACACCAGAGTCCCGATTGTCCCCGGGGTATTGAGCAGAATGTCTGAATCACCCCCGTATGTCAGCAGGGTCGCCGCCGAGCCGTTGTTGATGAAAATGTCGTCGTCCGCGCCGCCGTTGAAGTTCAACACTCCGATGCTGCCGGTATTTGTCAGAATATCGAGGCCATCGTCGCCCCCGAAAATCAGGGTTCCAGTAATACTGCCAGTGTTTTCGAGGATGTCGTCATCGGCGCCGCCACCAAAAGTCAGGTCCGTAATCGTTCCCAGATTCCGCATGACGTCCAGACCGTCGTCACCGCCGAACGTCAGTCCCGAGATGTCCGTACCGCTGACGACAAGGAAGTCATCGTCCGCGCCACCGTTCAGCGTCACTCCCGTGGTGTTGCTTCCCACATACAACGTATCCGCACCCGCGCCACCATAGACGGTCGCCCCGCTTCTCGCAGTTAGTGAATCCCCATAAGTGCTGCCTATCAGTTGCTGGAATGTGCCAAATGCCGCGACGATGTGGCTCGTTCCCACGGTCGACACCACCTGTGCGTCAAGATCCGCATCAGGCAGTCCCGAATTGCGAATTTTCGTCAGGTCAAATGTGATTCCGGAACCGTCAGAAAAGGCAGAGCGACTGAAATCAAGAGTGTTAAAGCCAGAAGTGTCAATGACCGTCAGGGTGCTGTTCGGAGTCAACACAAACCGATCGTCGCCAGCCCCGCCATCAACCGAGTCGTTGCCGTCGTTGGGGTAGAAAATGTCAGCGCCCGCCCCACCGATCAGATAGTCCTGCTGCTGCCCACCATCGAGAATGGCAAGGTGCGTTGAGGGCAGATTCGATGCATCCAGCAGGTCTTCGCCACCAAACCCAAGCACCAGGATCTGATTTGGCCAGGTAAAGCCCCCACCGATCGGCGCCGCCGGAGCACTCCCTCCGTCTGGATCACCGGACCCGCTTTCACTCCGCATAAAGCTGGTCGTAAAGACTGTGATCGTCTCACTGGCCGTCGTTCCAAAGATCGCAACAACCGTAAAGGAGCCCGAACCACCGTCCTTGTCCTGCACGGTGACTCGTATCAAAGGTGCGTAATACTCAGTGGAATCAAAGGTCAGAATCCTGGACGTCCCCTTAGTTTCGTAGCCATCGCTCCCGTTGATCTCCCACAAATAACTGAGCGTCGAGAGGTCATCCAGCCCGGGATCCACGACATCAACCGTCAGCTGAGTGACCGTTGGAGTGGATCCTGCCACTGGGGCAATCACCGCTGTCGGCGCGACGTTGGTCACTGTCTGGAAAACAGCCGCGCTCGTCGCTTCGCCTCCGTCAGCATTGAAGACGCTGCCGGAATACTGACCGTCCGTCACTGTGGCCGTAATCGCCGCGGCCACGTAGTTGTCATAATACACATGGGTGGCTGTAAAAGTGCGAGTCATGGCATCCACGGTCGCGGCACTCTGCCGACCATCTCCCCAGTTCATCATCACCAGATGCCGGTCGAGCGGTGAAACGTCCGAGAAGGATCCTGTGACCGTAACGGCATCGCCTTCTGCGATCACACCGCTCTGCCCGTCCGCACGTACCACCCTCAGGGCACTTACCACCGGCGCCACGTTGCGAACCGTGACCGATGTGCTGCCAGTTCCCCAAGCCAGAGAATTGTCGAGGTCCGAAATCTCCACCTGAATCGTATAGGTCGACGCCCCGGAGGGATTGTTCAGATACTGATGGGTCAGACTATCCCCGCTGAAACTTGTCACTCCAGCCGCCAGATTCAGAATCGAATCGGGCGAACCGTCGCCCCAGATCACCCGCACCTGGTGCCCGTCCTCAATACCCGCATCTGAAAATGTGCCGGCAATACTCACTGTTCCGGCCTCGTCAATTAACGATGGCACCGGTGTCAGCTGAATACTGGTCGGGGATTGATTCGTCACCGCAATTGTGCGAATCCACGTCGCCACGGACAAAGGCTGGTCATCATCCCACAACTCCAGCTGTACCGTGTATAAGCCGTCTTCGTCATCATTCCGATAAACATGGGAGAGCCCGGTCAGTCCCTGAAACTGGCGATCACCCACTGGCAGTGTCACCAGCGATGTTTCTCCATCGCCCCACGTAATGCGTAAGCGATGCTCATCTGTCGTTCCCGGATCGGTGAGGATTCCCGTCAGGACCAGCGTATCGCCCTCGACGAGCGTCAGCACATCCGCCGTACCCGGATTCTGCCCATTCAGGGTCACAGCGGAAAACTCAGGCACCACATTGGTCACGTCGATCAGAAACAGGCCGTCCGGACTGGTCAATCCAGTTGCTTCTGCTGAGTCGCGAATTGTGATCCGCACACTGTAAATGTCTGAGGCTGTGACAGAACCTGCCGAATTGGTGTCGTCCGTATAGGTATGAGTGGTGCTGAATGTGGAGACCCCGCTGGCCAGTGTCAGTGTCGATGTGTTGCCATCGCCCCACTCGACCAGCACGACATGCGCCCCGCCACCGTCGGTAAAACTTCCCGCAAGACTAACCGTCTCGCCCTCATTGACGGTACGAGTGAGTGTGAAGGTGTCAAACTGTGCCTTTGGAATTTCATTGGTGATGTGGACAGTCAGAGTGGCCGTCCCTGTGGCCAATCCGTTGTCTGTGACCAGCACCGTGACAACATAGGTGCCCGGTGTGGTGTAGCGATGCTGCAGGTCGAAGGACTTGGAAGCCGTCAGCGCAAGTTGCACCGGTCCGTCACCATCGCCATAGTCGACGGTGGCTGTCCAGGCACGGGAATCCGGATCGTAGAATGAACCACTCAGCGAAAATTGCTCACCCTCAGCCTGCGTCCAGGGGAGTTGGGCCGCGGTGACGTCGAGGGTCACTTCAGGTGCCACCACACTTCCCTGTTCACCGATCAGAATCAGTGGACTGAATTCGGAAACGTCCCCTGCCACAATCGCTGTCAGTTGGACTCCGTTGTCAATGCCTTCTGATAGCGGAATGGTCACCAGAAATCTGTTCTGAGTGATCTCTGTGTCGGAAACCTGAATATTCCGTACTTTGGGGCCGTAGGTGCCGGTCTCCGTGTCAGAGTCCGTTGCGCCGCCTTCCACCATGCGACCAATCAGACGAACGCCTTCGCCGAAGACCTGCCCGGCGCGGGGCGAGTTCAGATAGAACTCCACCGTCGCGCCCGCGGGTGCAAATCCTGTCAGAATCAGATTCGTGCCTTCGATGGTGGCTGAGGTCAGGATCGGAAAATCCCTTGTCTGATCATCGAGATTATTCAGCGTCGGACCTGATTCACCTGCGTCCACTGCCAGCAGAGCATTGCTCTGAAAGCTATTCCCTCGCAACGTAGTGAACTGCTCGGTCGCCAGTCCCTCCAGCAGTGTCCCGCTGATCCTGACACCCGCCCCTCTGTTGAAGCGAATCATGTTTCCGCCCGGACGCACAATACTGTTCGATTCGGTCGCGTCGGGTACACCAACGATCGTCCCCATGGCTGAGCGAATGGTGATGCCATCCCCCTGATTTCCCAGAGAGGCAATGCCCTTGCGGTCCGTACCAATAAAATTTCCGGAGATCAGATTGTCCAGCGGCGTTGCGCCGGTGACATCCTCAATCAGAATTCCACTGGCATAGTCTCCGGCATTCACGGCAGCGGCATTTCTGTTGCCGGAAATGACGTTGGCCTCGTCGGCATCGGACGTTCCGTCGGCGTTCGTGCCGATGCGATTGAAACTGGCCGACTGAATATGCAGACCGTGACCGCGATTCGGCAGCACAGCGGTTCCCCCGGCATCAACACCAATCCGATTTCCAGCAATGATGTGACTGCCAGCGGTCTGAAACTCGAGGATCTGGATACCGGAAACATAGTTGCCGCTGACGAGGTTACCCTCACCCGCATCACCAGTGCCGTTTCCGTCGGTGCCGATAATCACCGTGCGATTTTCCATGTTCATGACGGCAATGCCGGCGCTGGCGTTGTAAACGTAGCCGTTGCCAAGACTCAGTGATCCCGCGGCATTGGTGCCGATATAATTGCCGGAAATGCGGTTACCAGCTCCGGCACTGTCCAACACAATTCCGGACCCCTGATTTCCCGAGATCAGATTCCCATAACCTGCGGTTGAATCTCCACCCACAATCACGCCCGATCCACCGGCCACGATGGCTATCCCGCTCCAACCATTGCCCATGGCCTCCGTTCCGGCCACATTCGTGCCGATGTAGTTGCCGGTGATCTCCTTGACGGCATCTGTGGAGCTCCAGATCAGGATTCCTTCCTGCTGGTTGCCGCTGATGACATTGCGATCCGCTGCCGTATGGCCACCGATGGACACGGATCCGGACTGCACGGCAACTCCATGGCCTTTGTTTGCAGCTTTCGCCCCGGCTGGATTGACGCCAATCCAGTTCCCTCGGACTGCCACATGACCGGCAGAAATCCAGAGACCTGAGCCCGTAAATCCCGTGATACTTAATCCCTGCACCCGGGAAGAACCGGTCCCCGCTCCAAACTGCAATCCATGCACATCCCCAGCGGTCTCCCCACGCAGCTGTACGACGGGAGTTCCGACGTACCCTGGAGCACTGTTGCCCAGAATCTGCACGGGATTCGTAATCGTCGGGAACGGACCATCAATCGCTCCGGAGACCTGAAAGACAATCACATCGTTACCGGGATGGGTATTCGCATTGGTGATTGCGGCACTCAAACTGCCCTGTCCGGAATTGGCAGTACTGCTGACGACGTAGGTGACATACATCGTTGTCAGCGAAACATCGTTGCCGTCGCCTGCACTGTAGGAAATAGAAAACGTAACGTCCCCGACCGTGATGAGCGATCCTTCGGGGCGACCATCGAACGCTCCTTTCACGGCGTCGGACCCATCATTCTGAATCAGCACGAACGCCTCACCGCCAACCGGCACAAAACCAGTTGGCAGGGAGATTTGTAACATACCCGACAGGCTAACCTCTCCTGAAACATCTATTTGATCGTATCCCTCAGTTGTGTTTCCCACCTGAATTCCGCGAATCTCAGTTTCGAGGAGCCCCCCAGTTCCCAGATTCAGTCCGCCCACTGCCATTGCGCCCGTGGGATTGCCCGGTACCACACGACCTCCGCCGGCGGCCTGCACGCTCGCAGCAATGGCTCCTGTGCCGCTCAATCGGCCAGTTCCGGAAACTTCGGTGGGTGACACTGACGTTCCGAAATGCGTCAGGTTGCCGGTGACCAGAGTCGATCCGGTGTAGGTATTCGTCCCGCGCAGCGTCAGATCCGCGGCTTCGACGACCAGTCCGCCGGCTCCGGAGATGTTCCCGGACACATCAATACTCTGCCCCTGAACCGTCATGAGACCTGTGTCCAGAATCAGCGGCGCTGTCCAGTTGGTCACTTTGGAATTCAGGTTCAGGACCTGGGGCTGCGACAGGGTGATTTGTTCCATCCGCAGCGAAAATCCGGCATCCCCGGTCACATGCACGCCACTGGAAATTGCCAGCGGGAGTCCACTGAAATCAAAATCACCGCTGCTGGCTGTGTCATTGACAATCAGCGAGCCGACCTGCAGCCCCTGCAGATCATTCACGGTCGCAAAGTTACCGGAGAATCCTGTGGTCTGGTTATCAAAATGCAGATATCCGCCCGTCACCGGGCTCGCGTTCTCCAGCCAGTTGCCCGGGGTGCTCCATTTGTTGTCCACATCACCCTGCCAGTGCAGCATCTGGGGGCTGACGTTCAGGCTGACGTCATTGCCATCGCCGCCTTTGTAGCTGATGACCGCATTGTGACCCGTCCCCAGAAAGTTGTGCAGCACCGTACCTTCGGGCATCCCGGCAAATGTGCCACCGACGGCATCGCTGCTATCATTGCTGATCAGAATCAATTCCTGTCCCGCTATCGGAAGAAATCCGTTCCGCCGCGAATAATTCAGCGTGCCGCCCAGCACCACGGACCCCGTCACCAGCAACTGTCCGTGCTTTGCGAATCCGTTGCCCGCATCGGCACCACCAATTGGAAATTCCAGAATACTGCCAGCCTGGGCGGTCAGACTACCCGTGCTGAAGACTGAGGCCTGCCCGTCCGGTCCGTCTGTCGCAACGATGCGCCCGTTCTCCGCCACGGTGACCGCTGCCTGAATACTGCCGCTCCCCTGCAGGCGTCCCCAAACTGTGGTTGGGGACGTCGTGGACCCCGTCACATTCCACACGCCATGCACTTCGGTCCAGCCTGTCCAGGTACTTGCAGATGTCAGGGCACTAACCTGCCCCATTAAAATGACGTTGCCGGTTCCGCTGATCACGCCATTGATAGTGTTGGTGTGGTTTCCTCCCTCATTAAAGAGGTCGACAACCAATTCGTACCCCTGCAGGTCGATCGGTGAATTCCACACTGCCGGAGTGTTAGTCAACAGCGCAATCGTAGACGGTGACTTGAGGCGAACATCCGCGAAGTTCACCAGCACTCCGTCGCCGAAAGACTCAAATGCCCCAAACCCCCGATACCCTCCCAGACGCGAAAGCGTGATGGCGTTGCCCTGAAATTCAAAGTCTCCTGCTGCGGACGAATCGAGAACCGTGATGGAGGCTTCCAGATCCACGAGTGTATTGTTCGTCTGGAAGCGACCGGCAAATCCCGGCGTCGTTGGGTCGAAAATCAGAAATGCACCGGTGGCTGGGACGACACCTTCCTGCCAGTTCTCGCTGTCTCCCCAGTCCGCACTGACGTCACCCTGCCAGTGCAGAACCTGAGGCAGCACTTTCAGACTGACGTCGTTGCCGTCACCCCCCTTGTAAGAGATCACCGCGTCGTGAGCCGTGCCAAGGAAATTGGGAATCACAGCATGTTCCGGCAGCCCCGCAAATGTGCCGACGACCTTGTCCGTGCCATCGTTGCTGATCACGATCATCTCAGCGCCGACCGTCGGTACGAAACCAAAGTTGGGGACGTAAACAGGGTTGAATTCTCCTGCCAGCTTCACAGTGCCCGTAACACTTACCTGGGAATACTGCTCATAATTGTTCCCGGGCGTGGGGCCGAAGATCGTGATGTCCAGCGCGCTCCCGGACTGCATGTCGAGATCCCCGGTTCTCAGCACGGCTGACTTGTATAACTTTAAAAGCCCCGGCGAAACTCGCCCACCAGCCTGCGCGATCACGGGAGCATTCACGAATCCCTGGCCTGCCAGTACCCCCCCGTCTCGGACCGCCGTGGGCGAAACAATCGATCCATCGACCCGCAGGATTCCATAAATATCCGTCGGGCCCGTATACGTATTAGTCGCGGTCAGTCGAATCGCGTCACCTTGAAATTCAATGCCGCCGGTTCCACTGATCACCCCATTAACATCCGTATGTGCGAGAAAATCTTCAAAATGCGGCCCGTAATACCTCATTCTCAGGGCGTTACTTTGTAGATCGATTGGTGTATTCCATACGATGATGGATTGCCCATTGAAGGCAATTTCACTCAAGGGCTGTGAAAGAGTCACCCGATCGAGGTCGATCTGAATCTCGCCCTTTTCACCAAAGATATTGAAAATGTCGTACAGCCAAACAGCATTACCACTGATCGAAAACTGGTCCGCTGGAGCTGTGTAAGGGGCGTTCAGCCAGAAGTCTCCCGTCAGTCCCTCGATGTCGTTCACCGATTCAAAATTGCCCTGAGCCCTCTGCCACAGGTTCAGAATCACATTGCCGGCGGGAGCAGAACGATCGGTCCATTCCTCTCCCTCTTTGTACCAATCCCAGTTATCGGGGTTACTCCAGAGATTGTTTGATGTTCCGATCCAGTACAGTGGAGGTGGCCCAACACGCAGACTCACATCATTCCCGTCGCCACCAGCATAGGTGATGGTCGCGATGTTTTCAGTTCCCGGAAAACCGTAGAGTCTTTCACCTTCCGCTAACCCCGCAAACGTGCCAATGACCTTGTCAGTTCCATCATTGCTGATCAGGATCAACTCCTGCCCGGCTGACGGCGTGAATCCGCTGAATTGCTGGAAGCTCAGATTGCCGGCGAGAGTTACAGTGCCTGAAACCTGCAGGGCCCCGTGTGTTGCGGCTGTGGATCCTGCCGTGCTGCCGCCCACCGGAAACTCCAGCGTACTGCCGACCTGACTCACCAGATTGCCTGTCTGCAGAATCGATGTCTGCTGGCCTCCACCCTGTATCGTCTGAATTCGTCCGCCATTAGCCACTGTCACCGGCGCCGCGATGGTGCCCTTGCCCAGCAGAATTCCCCCATTCCCCACGGTCGTGGAGGAAACAGAGCTCCCGTCCATCACGAGAGTTGATTTCAGAGTGGTTGGGCCCGTGAAGGTGTGCGCGGCATTTGTCGAAAACGATCCGGCCTGAAACGTCACACCGCCCGTTCCACTGATCACACCCGACAATTCGGTGGTGCCACCCTGCAGAACCAGCCCAAATCCCTGCAGGTCAATCGGCGAACTCCAAAATGCCTTCGTTGCTGCTGGTGAAAACTCAAAAGTCTGGTTCGCTGATAAGGTGACACCCGCCAGATTGATTCGCAATTCCGAATCCGCCTGAACGATCATCCCTGCGGTGACGGCCAGCGCGTTTCCACGCAACTCGAAATCGCCGACATTCGAATTGTCATTGATACGAATCAGACCCACCTCAAGCCCGACAAGGTCGTTCTCTGTGAGAAATCGCCCGGCGAATCCCGTCGTGTTCACATCAAAACGCAATTCCATCCCGTTCACCGGGGCCCGGTTTTCCAGCCAGTTCCCGGGAGTGCTCCATTTGCCGTCCACATCCCCCTGCCAGTGCAGCAACGGTTCAGCGACCTGGTACACCTGCCCGGAAAAATTGCCGTTCAGACTGCTTGTCAGGACGCTCACGGAATTGGAAGAGCGATTGGCTGTCAATAAATCTCTCTTGCCATCCCCGTTGACATCACCGCTCAGCACAGCATAAGGCGCAGTGGCTGTCCCGAACGTCTGTGCCCCCCAGAATGTGCCGTCACCTTTTCCGGAACGTACGCTGATGTTGTTACTGCCGCGATTGGCCGTGGCAAGGTCCAGATTCCCGTCACCGTCCAGATCCTTCAGCAGCACTGACCCCGGTTGTGTTCCCATGGAATATTGCTGCTGAGACTGAAACGTTCCGTCACCGTTTCCCTGCAGCACACTCACAACATTGCTGCCCAGTGCGGCAACGGCGAGATCCACTTTACCGTCGTTGTTCAGATCCCCATGCGTGATGGCTGTGGGCTGCGTTCCGGTTGCATAGGTCTGGATGGACTGAAATGTCCCGTTGCCGTTCCCCAGCAGCACTCCAACCGTATTGCCGGCATCGTGTGTCACGACAATGTCTGACTTGCCATCTCCATTCAGATCCGCCGCATCAATCGCAACCGGTGAAATTGCCGTGTTGAATGTCTGTTCACTCAAAAACGTCCCATCACCCTTCCCGGCAAGGATTGTGATCGAATTGTCTTTCGTGTTGACGATGGCCACGTCCAGTTTGCCATCACCGTTGAAGTCACCCGGGACCAGATCGTTCGGATCACGACCGGTGGCGTGTGTCTGCTGCGCGGCAAACGATCCATTTCCGTTCCCCAGCAACACGCCGATCGTTTTGTCTTTCTGATTCGCAACAAGGATATCCGGTTTTCCGTCACCATTCAGATCACTCAGTGCCACACCGCGTGGTTCACGTCCCGTTGAATAGGTCACCTGGGTTTGAAACGTGCCGTTTCCGTTTCCCAGCAGTATGCTGACGGTGCCCGTGGGAGTGACTGCTGTGTTGGCCACCACGAGGTCCGGAATATTGTCGCCATTCACATCACCGAGGGCCATCGATTCCGGACCGCTGCCCACATCGAACGACTGATAACTCAGATAGGCCGGGATACTGCCTGGATTCACCAGACCCTTACCGGCGAGGTCTCGAATGGACCCGTTGTCCACAAGGTTGAGGCCCAGAGTCCCGGCGCCGGCGATTCCTCCAACCGTCACCTGAAAATTCCGGTGGTCTCCACTGTCCGTGACAGTCACTGTTGTGGATGTCACGCTGCCTGTCCGGATGACAGAAAAATCGGCCGCATCAACCCCGGTGACGACTTCACTGAAGACGATGTCAAACTTGACGCTTCCACCAAGCGAAGTGTCGTACCCTGAGCCTCGCACCATCGACACCACCCAGGGAGACGCATCGGTCAGTAATGCGCGCGATTCCAGTCGCTGAATTGTTCGCAGCGACCGCGCACGGACTTGTCGTCGACGCATCGTCGAAGACCCACTGCGTGCCAGCCCACCGAACCACGCACTCAGCTTACGCTTCAACATTTTCCAATTCTCCGCTACTTGCACCACAACCACAGACAGGCCGGCCCGCGATATGCTGCGATTCAATACAGGGCAACTCAGGGAAACCAGGGGCAGACAGGCAGGTGATCCCAAATGTCCGACGCAACAGGCCCAATCTGCGAACAGCGCGACTCACCCCGGCCACGGGGCTGCGCACGGCATTCGTCGCCCTGCCGCCTTTGGCGTTGCTGCCAGAAAAAACGATCCCCCCTGATGTCGATTCTCAAAGATAATAGAAATACCTCATAGCCGTCTCAAGTATCAATCCTGTACTGAAACAGGTCTTTAGAGAAACTTAATTGGTCGGATGGACCTTTTTGCCCGGATCACCAGTGTTGCCCTGGTGCAGTGTTTTCCGGGTGCCAGGCACTGTTGTGCACGCACCGTTTTGCCTCGATTTCGTGCCGTCGGTCGTGCCAGCCGCAGGTGCCGGTCCATCTGCGGATGAATCCGAGGCATGCAGCGGTGCGAACCTTCGTGAAGCCCGAACTGGTCAGTGCCCTTCAGCAGGGCGATTCCAGGTTCACAAATGTCGCCGCCGGACCGTCGGCCAGGTCTCGGTTGCTCTCTGCTGTTCTCAGGGGCCCAGGGCCAGACCCCTCCGATTTCGATCTGACTACGCCGCTGCTGCTCCGGCGAATTCGTGGCATGCTCAGACTGGCACACAACAACGGCGGAGGATCGCAGATTCGTGCTTGCGGGATAGCCATCGGGGCCCGATTATGCGATGATCGCCCGCGTGGAAGTTCAGAGATTCCTCTGGTCCGGTTTGATGTGAATTGAAAGTGGCATGAGTATTTCCGGGAGCGGTGAAGCGGCGGCCCTGATGGCAGCGGCTCTGTGGGCCTGTTCAAGCTTATTCTATGCACGCGCACGCCTGACTGCCTGGCAGTTGAACTTCGGCAAGAACGTCCTTGCCTCCATCCTTCTGGTGGCACACTTACTGATCTGGACAACGCTGACGGGTTCAGATTTTCTCCAGGCAGATGTCCGGAAACTGATTTACCTGTCACTCAGCAGTCTGACGGGAATCGTAATTGGCGATACCTTTTATTTTCGCAGTCTGCAGATTCTGGGACCGCGTCGAGCGTTGATTGTCTCCACGACCGCACCTCTGTTTGCCACTGCGATTGGCTGGATTCTGCTGAAGGAGTCTCTGTCGTTTGCAGCTTTGCTGGGAATTGGCGTGACGCTGGGGGGAGTCTCACTGGTCGTCTCTGAACGTTCCACCGCAGTGGAATCTTCCGGACACTATCCCGCTTCGGTGCGCATGGGGGTGCTCACTGGTCTGGCGGGATCGCTCTGCAACGCCATCGGAGCGACACTGAGTCACCTCGCGATGCAGCACTCGGTCGACCCGGGAGCGTCTGGTCGCGAGGCGCTGGAGGCGACCATGATCCGCGTGACGGTGGCCGCCATGATTTCCCTCATCATACTGACGATGAACGGTCAACTGCGCTCCACTGCTGTTGCCGCCTTTGAGCGGAAGGCCTTGAAGGTCTACTTCCCGGCTGTTGTCTGCGGGCCATGGCTCGGCATCTGGATGAGTCAGCTGGCCTATCGAAATTCCATGCTGGCGATCGCCATCACTCTGGCAAGTACAATGCCGATTTTTGTACTGCCACTTGTCAGAGTCGTGTATGGGACGCGGATTACATGGCGAGGCTTTGCCGGTGCGGTGATTGCGATCATCGGAGTTTATCTGACGGTCGCGGTCCAACCCGAGCTTCCCGGTTCTGTTCCTGTTGACCCACCAGAGATGCCATTACCTTTTCAGGAATAACAGTGATGCACGAATCGGAGTCATCGGAATACCACCCGGACGCGGCCGTGGAGTCATTCGAGACCAGCGCTGAGCCGGCGTCAACTTACGGTCGGCGCAGTATGTTGCGGGTGCTGGCGTCCGCTGGGGTAGGGACGGCTGTCTTTCAGCGGGCATTGGCGGATGAAGCGGCGAAATCAATGGCCGTCACACCGGAACAGATCGCCAGCGCCGAATGGGTGGCCGGAATCACTCTCAGTGAAAGTGATCGGCAGAAACTTGCGGCGGCGATGCCCGGCCTGCGCGAGAATCTGCAGAAGATCCATTCTGTGCCGCTGCCAGTGGAATCTTTGTCGTGCCTGAGGTTTGACCCGGAAGCTGTCGATCCGACGGCCCGGAATCAATCCATGATGCCACGCCCGTGGCTGACGTCGATGCTGCCAGCCGTGCCAGCTGAAAATCCGGCTTCCCCGGAGGAACTGGCATGGTTGCCTCTGCGAACTCTTGGGCAACTGCTGCGCAAGCGAGTGATCTCGTCGGTTGAGCTGACACAGAGTTGTCTGCAGCGCTTGCGTCGAGACGATCCTGTGCTCAACTGCGTGGTCACCATGACAGAGGATCTCGCACTACGGCAGGCGCGCAGGGCCGATGACGAGCTGGCGTCTGGTATGGATCGGGGCGCACTGCATGGAATTCCATGGGGGGCGAAGGATCTGCTGGCTGTTTCCGGTTATGCGACTTCCTGGGGAATCCCGCAGTACCGGGAGCGTATCATTTCCCAGTCAGCCACACTGGTGGACAGGCTGGACGCTGCGGGGGCCGTGCTGGTGGCGAAACTTTCCACCGGCGCGTTAGCGATGGGGGATCAGTGGTACATGGGACGGACTCGCAATCCCTGGAATTCAGATCAGGGGTCCAGTGGTTCGTCTGCGGGTTCTGCATCGGCCGTGGCGGCAGGCCTCGTGCCATTTGCCATCGGCACGGAAACGCTCGGAAGTATTGTGTCACCCTCAAAGCGGTGTGGAGTGACGGGGTTGCGTCCCACCTTTGGTCGCGTTTCGCGCGCGGGCTGCATGCCACTGTCATGGACCATGGACAAGCCCGGTCCACTGGCGAGAACGGTGGATGACTGCGGTTGGGTGTTGCGGGCCATCCATGGTGCTGACTCCCTTGATCCTTCCAGCGTGGATCGGTGGTTTGACTGGCCAATGCAGGTGGATCTGGCAGGCATTCGGATTGGCCGTGTGACGAACGGTCCCACACAGAAAGCAGATCAGGCGGCTCTGGATCACCTGAGTGTCCTTGGGGCGAAGATCGTGGACATTGAACTGCCGCGGGAGCTGCATGAATATGCCGTGACCACGATGCTGGAGGTGGAAGCCGCCTGTGTGTTTCAGGATTTCACCCGAGCTGGCATCACGGAAGGGCTGAACGTCTGGCCGGGTATCTTTCAGAAAGCGCGGTTTGTGTCGGCTGTGGATTATCTGCAGGCATCACGAGTCCGACTGCTGCTGATGCAGAAAATGGCTGAGGTCTTTCAGAAGGTGGATTTGTATGTCGGCGGCGACGATCTGGGCATCGCCAATCTGACCGGGCATCCGACACTGGTCTTTCCAGCGATTATGACCGAAAAAGCACCTCAGCGTCGTCCGGAGTGCGCGACACTCACGGCGGGACTTTATGACGAAGCCACCCTGCTGTCCGTCGGGCAGTTGATCGAGCAGCGTGCGGATGTTGTTCAGTACCGTCCGGAAATCCGTCCCTCGCAGAAGTAGGTTGAAAACTGAAACTCCGCGTGCGGTGATTATTCCGCGAATACGGCACCATCCCTCCTCTGTTCAGATTGGCCGTCAGCGAACCTCAGCAGGCTTCCAGTCGATCAGCTGCATTTCCACTTTGGTGTAGCCCTGGAACGTGTTGATTGTCGGGGCGAAACAGATAGAAAATGGCGCGGTCTGTTTTGCGAGTTCCTCGACCCATTCTCCCCGTCCAAACGCCACCGCACGCATCACTGTTCCGTGCTGGCGCAGTCGTGCCGACAGGTGGCGATTCCCTTCACCCATTGTCTTTGGTGGTTCGGCAAGTTCGACATGGGTGCAGACGAATCTGGGCAGCGGATTGTGCTGGCCGAACGGCCCCAGACGATCAAGCTCCTCGACGGCTCGCAGATTCACTTCGGACATCAGCACTTCCGCGTCAATGCGTAGTTCTGTATCGGAAGGAGTGGGATGGAAATGTTCGTGCGCCCAGGCGGCAAGTGTGTCACGGACGAGATCGACGCAAGTGGATTGGACTTTAAGGCCGGCTGCCGCTTTGTGACCACCAAAGGTAATGAGGTGCTGACGGCAGGATTCCAGGCCGTGGTACAGGTCGAATCCGGCCCAGCTTCGTCCGGACCCCGCCCCGGTGCCGTCTTCCTTCAGAGAGATCAGGACGGTTGGTTTCCCGAACGCCTCAGATACGCGACTGGCCACAACTCCGATGACCCCCTGATGCCACTCGTGATGCGCCAGCACCAGCGTTTTGTGCTGCTCCCACTCGGGATTCGCTTCCACCATTTCCTTTGCCTGGCGAAGGATCCGTCGCTCCACTGTTTTTCGATTGTCGTTGAGCTGTTCGAGGTATTCTGCAAGCTTCAGTGCGCGTTCCGGATTCTCGGTCGTCAGGAGTTCCACAGCCAGGCGTGCCTGCCCCAGTCGCCCGGCCGCATTGATTCTCGGGGCCAGCCCGAAGGCGATATCCTCAGCACTGAAGTCTTTCTTCTCCTCCAGTCTGGACACCTTCAGCAGCGCTTTCATTCCGATTGAGCTGTTCTCGCGGAGTGATTGCAGGCCGTAGCGCACGATGACGCGGTTTTCTTCCAGCAGGGGTACCACGTCGGCCACTGTTCCAACAGCAGCCAGTCCTACTGCCTGCTTCAGGAATTCACGCATCCGGGGAGATGCCTTCTTTCCATCTCCCATTTTCTGGCAGATGGCCCAGGCAACTTTGAACGCAACACCAGCTCCACACAGTTCGCCGAACGGGTATTCAGAACCCGGCAGACGGGGATGAACGAGCACGCTGGCTGACGGAAGCGTCGTTCCGATGTGATGGTGATCGGTAATGATCAGTTCCAGCCCCAGCTCCTGAGCCAGTCGGGCTTCCTCAACGCTGGCAATTCCACAGTCTACTGAAATCAGCAGCCGCTGTGGATCTTCCTCCCAGAGCTGCCGAATGGCCGCCTGATTCAGTCCATAACCTTCCTCCATGCGGCACGGGATGTAGTAGTCCACCGTTGCCCCGGAGAGTTGCAGGCAGTGCCAGAGAATACTTGTCCCGGTCACACCGTCGACATCATAGTCCCCATAGATGGTGACGCGGCGTTTCTGCTGCACGGCTCGGACAATCCGGTCGGCCGCCTGTTCCACCCCCGGCAAGTGTGTCGGGTCATGCAGATCCGTCAGCTTTGCATCCAGAAATCGCCGTGCCTCATCGGCGTCGTTTTTGCCGCGTGCCATGAGGACCTGAGCCAGTAATGGAGAGATTCGCAGGTTACCTGCAAGGCGACGACTGGCTGCGAGGTCATGTGGATGGAACGTCCATTTGCGTGTCATTATCGCAGACTCCGTGGATGCAGACGTGGGAATGGCCTGTTGCCGGCCGATGATTTAACGGGAATGTTCCCGAGTTCAGTCAAAGTGCGGAGCAGCCGGAGGTATGGAGATTTCCCGAGTTGTTTTTTCGTCGAAGCCCATGAGTGGGTCCAAGAGTTCAACCAGAATCTCAGTTTCTCCGAGTAGAATTCGGTCACCATGCGCCAGTACTGCCTGGCGAACCTCCTGCTGATTGACAATGCTGAGGTTGGTGGAGTCATGATCCACCAGTTCGAATTGTCCCCCGGCCGTGGCTCGAATTTCCGCATGCACACGGCTCATCAGTCGGTCCTGAATGACAATATCGGCACGCTGGCTGCGTCCCAGTGATACCGGCAATTGTTCCGCACGCAGCACGATCGCGCCTTCAGCAAAAACAGCAGACTTCAGAAGCAGGATCGGCATGCCAGTCTTCTCTCTCACAATGTCGGCGAACGTTGAAGCGATCGAGTTCTGATATGTGTTCCTGTTTCAACCGTGGTTCCGGCCCTGAACACTGGTGTCCGCAAGTTCCCCGAATTCACAGCGATGAATCAGGCGCGAGCGACGTTGAGAGGCATCGCATGCTGACACGCAACGATCGTGAGCACGAGAGCGAATTGTGAGCGAGGAACACGGAACAGGGAACCGCTGATGCCATGAGCTGACCGGGGCACAAATCGGCAGGAGCACGCCCCTGGCAATGTACTCGGACCGCTTCAGCTGGACGGTGCGGCAATCCACACTGATGAATTGCCGAACCGCTGCATTTCGGCAAAGGCTACTGCTTGCCTTCCGTCCGTTTCGACCACCACGGAAGGCCGACTCCACCGTCCATGGTCAGGGTGGTCCCCGTCATGTAGGCCGCCTCATCGCTGAGTGTGAAGCAGATTCCGTGCGCCATTTCTTCTGACGTTCCAAGTCGTCCCATGGGCATGCTTTGCCCACCTTCAGCAAGCTGATCCTCAGAGAAGAACTTGCGTTCGCCCGGCGTATCAATCCAGCCGGGATGAAAGACATTGACGCGAATCCCTTCGCGGACCAGTTCAATGGCCGCTGTTCTGGCCATATGGTCAATCGCAGCCTTGGCCATGTTGTAGGCCATGGCCGTCGGGAAAGGGATGATGGCATGCGGCGAGCTGACAACGGTAATTCGTCCGCGCCCAGGTTGTGTCAGCATCTGCTGAGAGGCCGCGCGCACGCCATGCAACGCCCCCCACATACTGACTTCGATGGTTCTTCGAAAGCCCTCCATGTTGGCTTTCACCATCAATTCGCGATCACTGTACACGGCGTTGGAAACAAAAATATCAAGGCTGCCGAATTCCGCGACGGTCTGTTGGACCATCGCCTCGACGGCTTTCTGATCAGACACGTCACAGACGCAGACGATGGCCTTGCCACCCAATGCGCGGATTTCTTCAGCGGCTTCCTCAGCCTGCGTCCGGCTTCCACTGCAGTTCAGGGCGACGTTCGCGCCGCCACGAGCGAGAGCCAGAGCCACGGCTCGGCCAATACCTTTGGAGGAACCTGTGATGAGTGCATTTTTTCCTTTGAAGCTATACTGAACCACGGAAACCCCACTCCTGATCCGAAATACGAAGACGGCATCTTTGACGGAAAATCGACGCCGGACTGTGCCCTGCCTTCACGGCGACCAACAGCGCTCACGTAAACACTGCGGATTCACAGGGGAGCCGCCGAAGAACAGCATTGTTCGCCGAGAAAAGCCCCGCCATTATCATAAGAAATCAGGGATCACGCTATCACGGCCAGCATTTTTGTTCCGACTTGGTTTGGCATGACAGCTTACCGGCAAAATCAGACGCAATCGCGGCTGTTGCTGGTATCCCACACCTGCGAGCAAATGAGCGATTTTCCAGGGATCGTAGCCAGTTTTTTATTCGAAATTCGGAAAACATTCTGTTTTCGGTTCGCAAAAAAATTTGTCGCCGACGTATCCTATCAATAGAATTCCCAGCGATGGGAAGAGGATTCCTGCCGAAATACTACGTGACTCCACGCAATCCGCAGTCACGCGGCGTGCAGTCGCCTCCGACGGAAGCTGTTTCTGATGACTTTGCCTCCGACAGACCTACTCATTCCTGCGACGCTCCGGCGTTGTCGGCTGGGGTACGTGCTGCAGGCTGTCGGTTTCTGTCTGGTGCTGTGCGTAGGTTCCGCCGTAGCCCGTGCCGAAACATGCGGACACTACCTGTTCCGCAATGGTGTTCCTGTTTCGATGGAGCACGCTGAAACGTCCCGCAATGTCCCGGCAGATGGGCACACGCTGGCTTCGGCGGGCACGCAGGACGCCCCAAAGTCTTCGCAAACTCCCTGCCATGGTCCTGGATGTCGTCAGCGAACGATTCCGGATTGGCCGGGCTCAGTTCCCGTGACACTCTCAGTAGAGACAGATCCGGCGATGCTGACTGCCGGTCTGCAATTGTGTGGCGGTGCCGCAGGTGGCCTGCTCTGGCCAGAGTCAGAGCGCGGCTCGCGGTTTTATCCGATGCTGGTGTTTCGCCCGCCCGCCGGCTGATGCGGCAGCGTTCGTCCGTGTTGCAACATGGTCGGCGAACCCTGCAGTGTGCTGCCTCCCGTGTCTGGCCTGAGCGACTGGCTCTGATCCACCCTCCTCGTCTCTGATTTTGAGGGGTTCTCAGACGTCTACGACCTCGATGGCTGTCCGTTGTCGGCCGTTGCTGATGTCGCCAGGCATTCACTGAAGTCTGGAGCCGGGTGGAGCGACCTGCTGTCCAATTCGGCAGGTCCCCCGCTCAAGTAACCACTCCAGGCAGCAGCAGTCCGCGATTCAGATTGTGTGCAGGAAGGTTGCCTTCCACACCCTTCTGACCGTTGGGCTTCCGCGCTGCAATGCCTCAACTGTGTTCGCAACCAGCCTATGTCGCCTGTGCTGATCTTCATGATCGCGGCTGCAGCGCCCTGCACAGGTAACTTCCGGACCACGCCGCCCCTTCTCACCGCTGCTTGCGTGTGCTGATACCTTCATTGCTGGCTGCGTTCAGACATAACGGAGAGGACGCATTGCACTGAGTGGCTGTCCTGCTTCTGCGACGCTAATGCCTTGAGCGATCTTGTCTGACCGGGAGTTCTGACATCCCGGCAAATCCTTCAACAAACAAATTCATTACCCACTCGTTTTCGAGGTTCACGGACTATGCGAACGATGACTTTTGCCCGGCGTGGATTCACACTGATCGAGCTACTGGTTGTGATCGCGATCATTGCGATCCTTGTGGCGCTTTTGCTGCCAGCGGTTCAGCAGGCTCGTGAGGCCGCTCGGCGGACTCAGTGCAAAAACAACCTGAAGCAGTTGGGGCTGGCAATTCACAACTATCATGACACACACGGGTGTCTGCCAATTGCAGATGTCGATGGAACCGTGAATGCGGTGTCGGCGCATGCAAGACTGCTGCCGTACCTGGAACAGACGAACCTGTATACTCGTGTCGATTTCAATGTGCCGTACGATCACCCCAACAATGCGGTACCGCGAGCGACGGAACTGCCGGTGTTTCGCTGTCCGTCTGACCCAACTCGGCTTCCAGCAGCAATCGGTGGCCGAAACAACTACTACTGGAATGCCGGAAATGGGATCGTGATGTACGCGACTGGTGCCGCAGGCCAGCCCAATCCCAACGGGATCATCTACCACAATAAACGATACCGGTTCAATGACATTACGGACGGTTTGAGCAACACATCTGCAATGGCCGAAAAGCTGACCGGCGACGGAAACAACGGAGTCTCGACTCCCAGGGTCGACACCTACCGCCCCGGGACGTATCCCAACAATGCTGCAGAAGCCACCCTGCAGTGCAATGCCGCCAATGTCAATGACCTCAGCCAGCAGGGGTATTCCAATGTCGGTGGACCATGGCTCCAGCAGTATCACTCAACCAATCAGTACAACCATGTGCTGCCGCCCAATGGCCGATCCTGCATGTTTCCGCCAGGACGGATTGCGACGACTGCCAACAGCCAGCACACAGGCGGAGTTCAACTGGTCCTGTGTGATGGATCCGTACGTTTCGTTTCGGAAAACCTTGATATCGGGACATGGCGAAATCTGGGCAGCATCGACGGCGGAGAAATCGTTGGAGAGTTCTGATCTGTGCCTGTAGTCGGTGCAAGTGTCGCTGTCTTTTCCCAGGGACGACACAAGCCGTGACGCTCGGAAATGTTTTCGCTTCTCTAATTTCAGTTGAAAGCCATCTGGATGCAATTTCGCTACTGGAACGTCAGCGGGTTTCTGATGTTAGTGTGTGGACTGCTGCTGTCGGGGTGTGGGGAAGCAGCTACCGCGTATCCGCTGAATGAAGAACTGGCACGCTCGTCGGTGCAGAAAGCCATGCAGTCATGGGTTGATGGAAAGGCTCCGGCGGATCTGAAACCAGACATCATTGTCGGTGATCAGGCGTGGGAACAGGGACGTCGACTCACCGCTTTTCAAGTCCTGTCGGATGAGGAAACCACTGATGGATCAAACCTTCACATTCGAGTGCTGAGAACCTTCGACGACAAGGGTATCAAAACAGAATCCCGGGTGACCTACATTGTGGGGACGACCCCTGTAGTGACCATTTTTCCACAGTGAGGTTGATGTCCCATGATTGCTCAATTGGTTGTTAAATCGTTGTTCTGTTGTGTTGTGGTGCTCTTCCTGAATCCGGCTACTCACGGTGATGAACCAGCTCTGACGCGTCCAGAGATGAAGCAGCGCCTTGAGGCTCTGAAGTCGCGAACGTCACGACTACCGCTGCCGCCGCCATCCGATGCCGAAAAGGCCTCGGGGCGATCGCTGGTGAACAATGGCCGACTGCGTGCGCTGTACCTTCCGCCGTCCTGGACTTCATTCGTCATCCCGGGTTGGGGAGGAAGCGGTGCGGCCCGGGGGGCAAAGTCGGGAACGACAGCGACTCTGAATTCTCTGCAGTCGCGTCCGGACTATGGGTTCAAGACCCGAGTCTTCTGGGTGGTGTCGCGTGCCAATGATTGCCAGTACTGTCTGGGGCATCAGGAGTTAAAGCTGAAACGCGCCGGCATGACCGAGGATCAGGTGGCGGCTCTGGATTCTGACTGGAGTCAGTTTGATCGCGCCGAGCAGGTGGCGATGCGGATTGCCCGAAAGCTGACGCTGGAGCCTCAGCATTCTGGGAGTAACGAGGTGCAGGATCTGCTTCACCATTACTCGCCGGCCGAAACACGCGATCTGCTCTACACGATCGCGAGGTACAATGCCGTGAATCGCTGGACCACCGCGACCGGGATCCCGCAGGATCAGGTCTTTGGCGGCGAGGCCTCTGGTCCCCTTGATTCCCCGACGTCTGAAAAATATGCCAGCGTGCAATCAACAGTGACGCCCACCTACCTCACACCACGAGCCCCGTGGGAGTCTCAGGAGGTTTTCGAACAACGGCTCACAGAAGCTCGCTCCAGAACCCCGCTCGTGGCCATCCCCTCAAAGGAGTCAGCCAGTCAGGTGCTGAGCCGTGAGGTTCCTGGAGTTATTCCACCCCAGTGGTTTTGTGCACTCAGCGACCAGTCAATTGCACTGGAAGCATGGGCTCAGCGCCAGGCAATGATGCGCGATGGAAAAACTCCCCTGGACTTGCGTGTGCTGATCGCCTGGGTAACTGCGAGGGAAAATCGAGCGTGGTATGCGGCAGCTCACGCGAGGGCTCGACTGTCTGCTGAAGTTGCACTGTACGATTTCGACCAGCTGCAGCAGAGTGTTCCGGAAGGCTGGCGGACAGCACTTCAACTGGCCCGGAAACTGACGACTTCACCACAATCGATTACTGATGCGGATATCTCCGGGCTGCGCGAGCACTTTTCAGATCACGAAACGGCCGAAATCATTCAGCTGATTGCCGATGCCAATGCGTTTGACCGCTTCACAGAGTCGCTGCAGCTGACTCTGGAATTCTGAACGCACGCCTGTCTGCGACTCTGACACGTCAGTCGACGGCGTGTCAGAGGATCTGCGTTCCCAGCATGATGGAGTTCAACCCACTGCCGATCCCCAGCAGTGCAAACCTTTCGCCGGACTTTGCAGGCGAAGCCTCCAGCCCCATGGACAACGCCATGGGTAATGCGGCGGCCCCTGTATTTCCAAGAAACTCGACGGTGGGAAAGTCCAGAGCAGGGTCGAAGTTCAGCTGCTGCATCAATGCCGTTCGATGCTGACGCCCGACCTGATGTGTGAAAACTCGAGTGACATCCTGGTTTTGCCAGCCAAGTGACGTGGCAGCCTGCTGCCACGTTCGGCGAGCCAGAGAAATGCCGGCGTGCAGCAAAGCTTCAGAATCGGTTTCCATGCGAGGCCGACCATCTCCGTGACGCCCCTCTACGCCGCCAGCACATAGTCGGTGGGCCGAGGAATCTGAAAGAAACGCCCCACCCAGTAGTCGATGCCCGGATTTGCTGAGCTTTCTGTCGCAGAGCACAATTGCGGCTGATCCGGAACCAATCGTCAGCGAGGCAAACGCTGGCTTAATCGACTGCCGTGTCAGCTCGGCATCGTTGAGCAGGGACTCAATCGTTCCCTCGACAAGATCCCGACCACTTTCTGTCCCCACGACGATTCCCGCTCTGATTCGCCCAAGTTCAATCTGATCCGCGATGATCAGCATGCCGTTGAGCAGTCCAAGACAGGCATTGCTGACATCCATGACCAGACAGCGATCCGGCAACCCCACGCCACTGTGAACTCCTGCAGCGGTCGCCGGTTCCATCCGGTCGCGGCAGACCGATCCGTGGATCAGGGCGCCGATCAGGGATGGATCAAGTCCGGATTTCTGCAAGGCCAGAGTGGCTGTGGTGATACTGACTGTGCCGGGAAGAACGCCCGGATCAAACCAGCGACGTTCACGAATGCCTGTCATCAGTTCCAGTCGCCCGGCTGGCAGGCCCAGTTTCTGATACACCGGTTGCAACTGCTGTTCGATGGCGTCTGAACTGATCACGTGAGGAGGGAGCGTGTGGGCCACTGCCTCGATACACACATGCTGATACTGCATAGGAAGTGTTGCCTGTGCGGGCCTGAAAATGGCAAAAGAAGGTTTCGGATGACAACCGGTGGCTCAGGGCTTGCCGCTGGAAAGTTTCGCAACGATCTCCGCGATGGCTTTACTGTCCTCCGCGGCCGTCACCATCGTGTTCTTCGCGGCAATCCTGCCCTCGCGATCGATCACAAAGGTCCATCTCTTTGCTGTGATCGTTCGGGTCAGCAGTTCTTCGCGACCGTCGATCATCGCTTTCACCGTCTTCGGTTCCCGTGTGACCGGAACACCAAACGCGTCGGCTACTTTTCCGTCTGTATCCGCAAGCAGAGTGAAGTTCAGATTGTGTGCCTTGCGGAACAACACATGGTTCTGTACAGAGTCACCGCTGACGCCAATTACCTCAACCCCCTGGTCTTTCAGCTTTGACAGATCATCACGAAAACCGCAGGCCTGTTTGGTACAGCCTCCGGTCATATCGGCGGGGTAGAAGTAGACCACGACGATCCCTTTGCCAACATGATCGCTGGACTTCCATTCCTGATCATTTTCATCGCGTGCTGAAAACGCCGGAGCCATGTCCCCCACATTGAGGTCAGCGGCCATTGATGTGGAGAGACACAACAGAAGACTGCAGCAGACAGTGCACAGGGTTTGCAGTCGCGACACAATGGAGATGCAGGGCATGTGATCAGTCCTTCAGAAGAACAATTGACTTCAGACGAAACCGGCGGCGACGTCATCACCAGCAGCACGAGGAGGTCAGCCGGTTGTGTGTGGCAGCAGGGATCAGACAATCAGGTGAGTATGGAAAATACAACTGTGCTGACTCAAGTCCATTCAGGTTCCGGAACGCCGGACTCAGAACGAGTGATTTGCAGGAAAATGCGATTTTTACTGAGTTTTGTGGGTAATTCGGCTTTGTGCAGCAGTTGTCGGGAGCGCATGAAAAACGGCTGACAGTAAACTGCCAGCCGCCGGAAGATTTCCGAAGAGTGTCCGAAGACTACTTCTTCTTGGCAGCCTTCTTTGCAACCTTCTTAGCAGCTGGCTTTGCAGTTGCAGCCTTCTTCGCAGCCTTCTTTGCAGCTTTCTTTGCCACAGTTCGTTCCTCCAAAAAAATGTTGAACAAGAGTGGCAGTCCTGCCGAAGCTTACCGGGCTTAGAATACTCAGGACAACCACAAACCAAAACATCAGCTCGTTGACATCCCAAGATGTCGACGATGCAGATTCCCTTCCTGCCTGATGACCGTTGTGAAGTCCGCTTTGAAAGGCGATGTCCTTCGCCACGTGCAACCAGCACACGAGCAACAGAATCTGCTGTTGGTGTTGAGAATCCTAGGTAATCGATGGAATAACGCAAGACTGTTCAAGGTCTTTCCATTGCTCATCTCAAATTTTTTTCACCTTTTTTCGGATCAGTGTCGTGATGACCTGCGCTTGATGCTGCTCATGATGTTGATGCTGTTGATCTCGAACATGATTGAAGTCCGTTTTGATGGTTGCTGTTGAGCATTCAACTTCGCTCATGATGTTCAACAGCGGTGATCAGCTTCAGGCATCAGAGGCATCAGGGATTGATGTTGGCATTAGTCCCCTCATCGTTCCGCCATGCACCTTGCACAACGCTGTTTGATGCGCTGTTGTTGAGTCAAATTGAGTCGGCTACCCGTCACTGAAAACACTGTATTCTGCGCAGTTGCGCCACCTTCTGAGATGACATCTGTGGTTACCGTGTTTCAGTGGATGCGAGGTCTGCCAATACCTGCTTCATGTAGCTGATACTCTGCACCGCGATGTTCTGTGCGCCGGGCGCGTAATCAAAAACTTCCACTGAAACCCAGCCCGCATAGCCGCTCTGCTGCAGGGCCTGCAGAATCGGATGATAGTCCGTTGGTCCCATGCCGGGGCCCAGCAGATTGGAATCATTCACATGGAAGTGTCGACAGTGATCACGATGACGATGGATCAGTGTTGGTATCGACTCCTGTTCGCCGCCGAGCATGGCTTTGACATCCTGATGCAGCATGATCGCCGGATGCTGCAGACGGTTGATGATCTCCATGGCGGATTCACACGTGTTCAGGAAGTCGGTTTCCTTCGGTGTGAGTGGTTCAAGACACAGCGTCACTCCCAGTTCAGCAAACTTTGGTGCGGCCGCAGCGAAGACATCGCAGGCAAAGTCAACCGCCTGTTCGCGACTGACACCGGGCAACAAGTTGCGCTGCGCCGGCGACCCAAACACCATCAGGCTGCCACCCAGCCAGTGACAGGTTTCTGCCAGGAATATGAGGTAATCTGAAGTCCTTCTGCGAGTCTCCCGATCCGGACTTGTGAGATACAGTCCGGTGGTCTTCGCCAGCAGCCAGTGCAGGCCGATCACTTCAAGTCCATGCCGTGTGGCTTCCGCTCGCATATTGCTGAAGACCGAGCGGTCTACAGCTCGCAGGTCCGGTCCAATCGTAAATGGCGCGACCTCAATCCCCGTGTACCCGGCCTCAGCAATCCGTCGGCATTGTGTTGCCCAGTCCGTGTTCTCATACAGCTCATGGCAAATTGCAAACTTCATCGATTTGTTCCTGTTCTGTCATCGAAGGCCAGTGCATGTTTCAGGGCCTTGTCCACAGACCCGATGCCCAGGCTGGGCTGCCACGCGACACCCTGGTCACGCGGCCGATGCCGATCAGGTTACCACAGTCGTCAGGTCTCTGTCCCGAAACACTGTGACTTTTGTCGAATACTGGCAATTCTCCGCGACAATGACAACACCATATCAGCGACCCCTGAAATCTGCTGGCCGTCTGCCGCGTCGAGCCCCACTGTTCCTCGCTGCCGCTATTCACCAAACGAGCACTTGATGGAGTGCATGGTCCTGAGACCCGGTGAGCTGGACAGTGTGTGGGCCGGGCATCGACAGGCGCATGAGCCGCGGGATTCAGGATCCGATCCTCGTTCCGTCTTACCCGTCTCGGCTTCCACACAGTCTCAGGCCGAGGCATTAGGATACAAGGGGGGAACTCGCTTTGGGATGATCACTTCTCCATTCCGGACATTCCAGAAGTACCGCAGAATCTGTGCAATCGTGCTCACCGGAAAATTCGTCAGCAACACTGCATCGCTGTGTTTGAGTGGGGCGTAATTGAGTTCCGTCGTGGACAGCGTTTGACCCGGTCTGAGGCCTGACGTAGATGACTTTGGCCCCGGGGTTCCGGGGATCACATCGGTCATTGTCTGCACACCTGATGAAGGTCGCCTGCCGTGTCGACGATATCCAGCACCAGCCTTCCAGATCCGGAGGCGATTGACGAACTGTTCGATCGCGTCAATACGATTCTCGGAGATCATTCACTGGTCAAGTCGGAACCGGTACCCGGGGCCGGGTTTGTTCCGCGTCAACCGCGCAGCCTGCGGGAAGCCAACGTTTCGCCGAATGTGATGGAACGCATTATCATGCGTTTTCTGTTGCAGGCTTCCATTCTGGCAGGTCGACGTATCGCCACCCAGTTGCGGCTCCCATTCAAACTGGTGGAACCAGTGCTGAAGCAGTTGCGACAGGAAAAACATATTGAATTGTCCGGTACCACGACGGCCGGTGATTCGGAATTCGTGCTGACAAATACAGGAAGAGAACGAGCAAGACAATACGTTGCCGAATGCAGCTATTTCGGTGCCGCTCCTGTCCCCCTTGCGGATTACGCTGCGTCGGTGAAGGCGCAGAGTCCATCCAGTCAACAGATCTCAATCCATGACCTGCACCGCGCGTTTCGCGGATTGACCATCAGCGATGCCATGCTCAGCCGCCTTGGGCCGGCACTCAGGGCCGGCCGGGGGCTGTTTCTTTACGGACAGGCAGGCAACGGCAAGACCACCATCGCCGAACGCATTACAGAGGCCTTCGGTTCAACGATCTGGATTCCAAGGGCTGTGGCTGTGGATTCCGATGTGATCCGGATCTTTGATCCGACGGTGCACGTGGAAGCCGAGGAGTTCAATGCAAATCCGGGGCTGCTTGATTCGCAGGATATCGATCGACGCTGGGTCCGCATCCGACGCCCCACCATCATTTCCGGTGGCGAACTCACGATGCGGGAACTGGAAATCCAGATCAATCCCACGTCCCGCGTTTGCGAAGCTCCGCTGCAGGTCAAAAGCAACTGCGGCACGCTGGTGATTGATGACTTTGGTCGCCAGCGCATGCCCGTCGAGGAACTTCTGAATCGATGGATCATTCCGCTTGAAAAGCGTCATGACTATCTGAATCTGCCGACGGGAAAGAAGGTGCAGTTCCCGTTCGATCAGCTGATGATCTTCTCAACCAACCTGGAACCCGGAGATCTGGTAGATGCGGCGTTTCTGAGACGTATTCCCTACAAGATCGAAGTCCCGGATCCCACGGAGGAGCAGTTCCGTCTGCTGTTTGAAACAGTCGCCGACGGACTTGGTGTACCGAACAATCCTGAGGCTCTGCAGTATCTGATCGAAAAACATTATCGGCGGGCAGGACGACCATTTCGGGCCTGTCAGCCACGAGACCTGCTGCAGCAGGTCCGGTACTACTGCCTGTTTCACGAAATTCCGATCGAAATGAGCCACGAGTCGCTGGATGCGGCGGTGCTCAACTACTTCTCGATCATGCAACCTGTGAAATCCTCACAGCTGAACTGAGCGCGTGTTGCGAAGTTGCTCAGGTCGATGCCGGCGTTGCCACGCCGCGTTCGTGCGTTTCCTTTCCGCTGGTACCGTCGGAATGTCGCATCCTGAAATGCCAGCCAGTACTCGCCACCCTCACTGCACCTCCACGGCAAGGCTACGGCTTTTGCGCTGCCGTGAGGTCCATACAGAGCAACCAGTTTTCACTTCTCAGAAACATGTGACCGCCGGATACGACCGGGGCCACCCAGGCCGGGTTACCGATTTCATCAAGGGAAAATCGGCCACGCTCCTGGTAACGCTCACTGTTGACGTCAATCACTGCCAGCGTTCCCCGCTCCCCCAGCACCAGAAAACGATCACCGATCCGCGTCAGTGAACCACGCCCAAAGAAGGGGTACGGAATCTCAGCTCCCGTTTCAACGTTAAAGACCTTCCCATTCGAACGGTTCACTCGCAGGTTGTTCAGGTCACCCTCAAATCCGGAGGTTCCCCAGATCACCGCACCATCGCTCAGTCTTACACACCGCAACTCACCTTCGTTTTCATGACGACCAGTGAAGCCGTACACAAAGCCATCCACGTGGATTGGAGTTGACCAGTGCGCCAGCATGTTGCGTCGGTCAGACCACGTCTCAGTGACTGATTGTCCATCGGCAGCAACCTTCAGCAGCACGGATCCCACCTGGTAGGCTGCCGACAGAAAAATCTGGTCGCCGATCACAATCGGACGAGCGGCGTTGACGGATTCGTGGACACGGGATCGAAACCAGAATGAAAAATTCTTCTGCCCCGTTTTCGGGTTGAGTGACACCAGCCCCTGGCGCATCAGGCACAGCAAATGACGCTGTCCATGAATCTCTGCAATCACGGGTGATGAGTAACTGACCACCATTTCATCACCAGTCCACCGGTAGGTGTCGCCTTCTGGTGTCGTCGTCCCATCCCAGGTACTTTTTCCAACCGCCTGCCACAGAACTTTGCCGGTGTTGCGATCAAAAGAAACCACCCCCGAATCCGGCTGACCACCGACGAGGACAATTAACTGATCGCCATCCAGAAGCGGCGAACACCCCATACCAAAAAACCACTCCGGCAATTGAAAGTTCTTTCGCAGATCCACTTCCCAGCGCAGCTTGCCGTCTTTCATGGACACACATACCAATCGTCCCTCGGCCCCGAGAGTGAAGCAGGCGTCTTCCGTCAGCACCGGTGAGCAACGCGGGCCGTTGTTGTAGCCATACGGGTCCTCAAAAGCCGATGCGTATTCAAACTTCCAAAGCTCGGTGCCTTCGGCCTTCGAACGGCATGAAATGATCTCACTGTCGCCCTGTCGATGATGAACGACCAACCGGTCGCCCAGCACTGACGGGGCGCTGTAGCCGGTTCCAATCGGCTGTTTCCATAGCACTGGAGGCTGTTTGTCCGTCCAGTCCGGCTTCAGTTCCGTTTCTCCGGATTCGCCGGTGTGCTTCGGTCCCAGAAACCATGGCCAGTCTTCTCCCAGCACTGGTGCGGCGACCGAGTACAGACTGACCTGCAGGAATGTCAGAAACAGGAATCCCCGGGCAACACGATAAATCACGAACCAGACTCCACTCGAAGTTTCGCACACAGGATCATGGCCAGAACCAGCACAGTATCCGGATATTCGAATGAACACTAGTTTTTTTTCGATGGATTGTCATCCCCAGCCGGCTCCAAATCCCCGTCGCGCAGCAGTACGCGGAACGAGGTTGACCTTCAGAAGAGAATCGACCTACGCAACAGAACGGTTGTGTGAGACCGATGCCTGAGTGATCGATCCATGTCCATTCCTGTTGTCACGGTTCTGCACGTTCGGGGTTTGATACGACGCCCTGCGACATGGCGCGGTGCCATAAAACAGATCCGTGTTCTCCGCAGCCGGAACTGGATTCGCACAACTCAGCCGCTGTACTCCGGCCGCAGGATGGCCGCCACGCGTCGGTCCCAGTCTCGTTGATCATGCTGAATCAATCGCGAGATTTGTATGGCCGTCAATTCTCTCGACGCAGCGAACGCTTCTCGCAGTTCTGACGAACCCCAGAGGATATCGATGGGAGGCCGAATGTACTCGTACTCATACGGGGGCGGCGTGAATTGAAAGCAGCCGGGAAAGTGCTGCGCAAGAGTTGCCAGCAGCAACACGGTGAAGCCAAAGGATCGGATCTGCGCCGGATCCTGAACGTGCAGGCTGAGTCCGTGACAGGTCACGCCCTGCCATTTGTCAAAGGTCGGACGGAATCGAATCGGTTGCAGTAGCAGGCCGGCGCAGGATACTTCGAGCATCCGGCGAAGCAGCTGATCCTCAGAAATCCCTGGCAACCCACAGAATTCAAATGGACGCGTTGTTCCTCGACCCTCCGAAATCGTGGTTCCTTCCAGCAGGACCTGCCCGGGATAGACCATCGCTGTCTGCCAGCGGGGCATGTTAGGAGAGGGCGGAATCCAGAGACGATCGGTCTGCGGCCAAAGCATTTCCCGGCGCCAACCCTGCATCGGCAGCACACTCAGCGTTGCTCCAATGTGCAGTTCCTGATTCAGCAGCGAGGCCAGTTCGCCGATGGTCAGCGCGTGCCGCATAGGAATTGCAGCTCCACCAACGAAACTCTCATATCCGAGCTGAACGACGGGCCCCTCTGTGACCAGCCCGCCCAGTGGATTCGGACGGTCACAGATGACAACGGAGACCCCGACTTCCGCACAGGCACGCAGACATTCGATGACTGTCCAGATGAACGTGTACACGCGACACCCGACGTCCTGCAGATCAATCAACAGCACATCCAGATCACGCAGGTGCTGTGCCTCGGGGCGGCGTTTGTCCGCATACAGACTGTGAATCGGCAGGTCGAGCTGCTTATAACAGCTGTCTGGTGATTCAATCATGTTGGCTTGCTGTTCACCCCAGAAGCCGTGCTGTGGCGAAAACAGTCGCCTCAGTTGACCGGGGCAGGCTTCAGCGATGACATCGCAGGCATAGCGCATGTGCTGATCGACCGACGCCTGATTCATCAGCAGCCCCAGTTTTCGTCCTCTGAGCTCTGTCGGAGGATGGGCACTGAGCACCTCAAGGCCGATTCGCATTCCGGACATCCTGACTGGCTCCCTCGCCTTTCATTGACCATGCCGGGCGCAGCATTGCAGCCAGCTCACCCGCGGAATATGTGGTACCGGCACCAATCAGCGCCAGCCATGGCCATGCAATCCTGATCGTCGGTATCCAGTCCGCATAGCTCTGCCCTTCAGGAAGCACAAACTGAACAACGATCAGGACCAGCAGTCCGACGCAGGCTCCGAAGAGTGCTGCCCCCTGTCCGGCGCGTCGTGACAGAATGCCGAGCGCAAAAACTCCCAGCAGCAGTCCCGCTGAAAAACCGGCGATCGTTAAAGCGTTCTGGACAACTGAGGTTTCGAGGCGTGCCGCCTGAATCCCGATGATCATCTGCAGCAGTCCAAACATGACTGTCAGCACGCGCGACACCCAGACCTGTCGGGCCGCAGTGGGTTCGACACGGCTGAGTGGGAGCCAGAAGTCGTTCACAATGGCCGATGCAGAGGCATTGAGCGAACTGGAAAGCGTCGACATTGCCGCCGACAGCACGGCCGCCAGCATCAGCCCAATCAGGCCTGTATTGCGTGGAAACTGCTGCACGATGAACTGCACGAACACCTGATCAGATTCAACAGGTGCTTGCTGACCGGGCATCGAAAAGAAACAAGCCAGCTGAATTCCGATAAACAGAAACAGTACAAACTGCAGGAACACGACAACTCCACTGGCGAGCACGGCTTTACTCGCATCCTGCAGACTACGAGCACTTAAATATCTCTGCACCATCATGTGGTCAGTGCCATGCGTTCCAATGGTCAGCACAGCGCCACCAATCAGCCCCGCCCAGAAGTTAAATGGATCGGAGGCACTGAGCTGAAAGTTGAAGGGCTGCAGCTTGCCGGATTCGGTCGCGTACGCAAAGATCGTGGTCCAGTGTCCCGGAATGCGATTCGCCAGTACGAATACCGCTGCGATTCCGCCAAGCACATAGATCACAAACTGAATGCAGTCATTCCAGATGACAGATCGCAGACCACCCACCACTGTGTAGACAATCGTCACTCCCCCCATCACCATGACGCTCTGCGACAGTGACCATCCCAGCAGTGTCTGCAGAACCAGTCCCGCCAGAAAAAGTCGTAATCCGTCCCCCAGATTCCGGGTCACCAGAAACAGCAGTGATGACAGACGCCGCGTCAATGGTCCAAATCTTTTTTCCAGCACCTCGTAAGCGGTGAACAGGTTTCCCTGAAAGTACCTCGGCAGAAACACGGATGTGACGATCACGCGGCCGATCATGTAGCCCATTGGAATCTGCAGCCACTTCATCCCGGTCGCACCAAATGCCGCGCCCGGAACGCTGAGCACTGTGGCGGTGCTGGTTTCAGTGGCCACGATCGATCCCAGAATTGCCCACCATGGCAGGGAACGTCCCCCAAGTAAGTATGCGTCAGCGGTGGAACTGCCGCGACCAGCGCGCAGACCTACATAGATGGAACCTGCCAGCAGGATCACGAGCACAAGAGAATCCGTGAGGCTGTCGCCGACGGAAAAAACAGCAGTCGCGGGCACCGGGGTGTTCCTTTTGCATCGGGACGATTCTTCAGGCTGCGAAGCGATCTGGCTTATCGATCACGGATAGTAACAGAGCCCTCGTCCCGTCGCATCAGGAACTGCTGGACAGACTTCGCGTTGCCTTCTGAATGGTGGAGTGAACAAGGCCAGCCGTCAACTGAGAGGAGTCTGCCCGCAGAACAACGGCAGAAGTGTGCTGGACCGATCATCTCCCGGTCACCGCCTGAGGTCCTGCTCCGACCAGCAGATTTCTCCACGACATTGCTGAAGCCTGATCCGGGTTTTGCCGGGAGCGTACGATGCCGGCCGTTGAGCTCCGCTGCGGGGCTCTAATCGGCAGTTCCGGCCGGAGCGTTTTTTTCTGCTGGCAGTTTTTCGCCGATGCAGGGACGCTGTCACAGTCTGAAGAACTTCCGATGCGACTTCGGTCTGTTCCGAATCGAGTGCGGTGGGGTAGCATCTGAATGGTCGCAACAGGGATTGCGACGGGGACCGGCTGATGGCGAATTTGTCAACGGCTGCTGATTGTGTTGCTACAGGGAATCGATCAATGCGCAGTATTGCGGTGATGAATCAAAAAGGGGGCGTCGGTAAGACGACTTCCAGCGTCAACCTTGCAGCCGCTCTTGCCCGGCAGGGACGTCGCGTCTGTTTGATGGATCTGGACCCGCAGGGCCATGCGTCGCTGCATCTGGGAGTCGAGGCGGGGCCGGATATGGCGTCCGTCTATAACGTTTTCACTCAGGAAACCACGCTGGATCATGCGCGGCAGTTGATTGTTGACAACCTGTCGCTCGTTCCCGCCAACATTGACCTCGCTGCGGCGGAAATGGAACTGGCAGGCGTTCAGGGACGCGAGTTCTTTCTGCGAAATGCGATGAAGCACTGGAATGAGCAGAAGCGTTTTGACTATGTGATTATGGATTGCCCACCATCGCTGGGCGTGCTGACGATCAACGCGTTGACGGCAGCCAGCGAAGTCTTCATTCCGTTGCAGCCGCACTTCTTTGCACTGCAGGGGTTGTCAAAGCTGTTCGAAACAACCGCTCTCGTGACTCGCAGACTGAATCGTGATCTGCGTGTCACAGGGATCATGCTCTGCCTGTATGAATCCGGTACACGGCTTGCCGCTGACGTGGTGGAAGATCTTCGCCAGTTTTTGCGCAGCAGTGATGCGGAAACGCCATGGTCGCGAGCGGCGATCTTCAAAACCAGAATTCGACGGAATATCAAACTGGCCGAGGCGCCGGGATTTGGTCAGTCTGTTCTGGACTATGCGCCGGGTTCTGCAGGTGCCGTTGACTATATTGAGATGGCTCAGGAAGTGCTTGCCATGGAGACCGGAGCGGTGCGTTCCGATGTCGGGTCCGTGAGTGTGATGGAACCGCTGCGGGCTGCCGCGTAGGGCTCGTTGGCTGATCGCGGGGATCTCTCTCCCCGCGTTTCTGTTCATGAAAAGATCGACTGGGAGACAATCGTGAGCCGCGCAGTCAACTGGACTCTCTGTCTGGCAGCCTGCCTGCTGGGATTTGCTCTCGCTCGCCAGGTTCCTGCCCGGGATGAATCGTCGTCAGCTGCTGACAGAACGCGCGAAGATTTCGAGCTGATGCGTTTGTTTGCTGAAGCCTGTGAACAGATTGATCTCAGATACGTTCGGGATGTCGACCGTCGAAAACTTCTGGATCATGCAATCCGGGGAATGCTGAGCGGGCTTGATCCGTATTCCTCCTGGATTGCCCGGGATGAACTGGCTCGGTTTGAACAGAGTCTCGATCAGGAATTCACCGGGATTGGCATTCAGGTGCACCTGGTCAACGGACGGGTTGAGATTCTGAGTACACTCAATGAGTCGCCTGCTGCACGTGCGGGAGTACGATCCGGTGACGTTCTGCTGGAAGTGGACGGCAACGCCGTGACCAATCTGTCGCCAGTGGAAATCGGTAAACTGATCTCCGGACCTGTGGGACGTCCTGTCAGTCTGCGGATGCAGAGGGCGAAGACGGAAGCAGAGGAGACTCTGGAAATCGTCCGGGAAAAAGTCACTGTACCAACAGTGTCGGGCGTCACCCGTGACACGAACTCAAAGTGGGAGTGGTGGCTCGATGCGGCAAACAGGATCGGCTACATCCGGCTCAGTCATTTCAGTCGCAACACGGCGGCGGAGCTCCGTCAGGCCCTACAGGAGCTGACGGAACAGCAGGCCCGCGGTTTGATTCTGGATCTGCGATCCAATCCCGGAGGTCGAGTTGAATCGGCCGTTGAGATTGCAGACATGTTTCTGGAGTCTGGTCGGATTGTTTCCATGCAGGGACGGGCCGTCTCGGAAAAGGTCTGGGAGGCAACTGCGGGAACAGGTATCTCGTCCAGCCTGCCGCTGGCTGTGCTGATCAATCGCCAGTCTGCTTCGGCCAGTGAAATTCTGGCAGCAGCTCTGCAGGATCAGCGCCGGGCCGTTCTGGTTGGTGAACGCAGCTTCGGAAAAGGCAGCGTGCAGACCGTGATCCGGATGGACAGTGGGCGGTCCGCAATGAAACTCACGACGGCCGGCTACCTCCGGCCCAGTGGTATCAATATCCACAAATTCCCGGATTCTCGTCCGGAGGACAACTGGGGCGTTCGCCCGGATGCAGACTTCCAGGTGGAACTGACGAATGAGCAGTGGACGGAATGGCTGCAGCACCGGGAGTCCCGCTCCGGAACCGGCACGGCCGGGACATCACCGCCGAATGACACTGCGGACCTGCAGCTACAGCGTGCACTGGTCTGGGCCGTCTCTCAGGCCAGTGGGCAGACTCCCTGATTTCCTGCGGAATCCCGCCGCGGGGAATTTCGAGTGCGAGTGCATCGTCTCTGCGCCCGTCCCGTGTACGATTCACGGGAAGCAGCGCACTTTCCCGGTGGTGACATCCGGAACCCGGCCGTGCGACGACTTTTCAGGGCGTTTCACTTCCCGCACGTGTGGAACACCGTCCATTCCGCAGCGGTTCTCCAGCAGGGTTTCCCATGTTTACGCTCGACCAGAAGTTTCACCTTGTCAGCGAATTTGAACCGGCCGGGGATCAGCCCAAAGCCATCGAAGCGCTCAGTCGCGGAATCCGCGAAAACAAACGAACCCAGGTGCTGCTGGGCGTCACGGGTTCTGGCAAGACGTTTACGATGGCCAATGTGATTCAACAGATCCAGCGTCCAACGCTGGTGCTGTCTCACAACAAAACCCTCGCAGCTCAGCTTTATGCAGAATTTCGGGAGTTTTTCCCCAACAACGCCGTGACGTATTTCGTCAGCTACTACGACTACTATCAGCCAGAAGCGTACATTCCGCAGCGCGACATTTACATCGAAAAGGATGCGTCGATCAATGAAGAGATCGACAGGCTGCGACTACTGGCCACCAGTGCCCTCGTCAGCCGCAACGACGTGATCGTCGTCGCCACGGTCAGTTGTATCTACGGGCTTGGTTCACCCAAAGACTATCTGAACATGATGGTTCCCCTGCATGTGGGCCAGCAGATCGATCGCGAAAACCTGCTGATGCGACTGATCGATATTCAGTACGACAGAAATGACTTTGACCCTGGGCGTGCAAAGTTTCGAGTCCGCGGAGATGTGATTGAAGTCTGGCCCGCGTACGAGGAATTCGCTTATCGGATTGAATTGTGGGGCGATGAAATTGAAAAACTCAGCGTGATTGATCCGGTCTCCGGAAGAGAATCGCAGTCGCTTCGTGAAATCTATATCTATCCGGCAAAGCACTTTGTGCTGCCACAGAGTCGCGTGGATGCGGCGCTCGATGAAATTCGCGAAGAACTGGAAGGCACGCTGAAAACGTTTCAGCAGGAAGGAAAGCTGCTGGAGGCTCAGCGACTTGCCGCACGCACGCGACACGATCTGGAACTGATGAAGGAAACCGGTTTCTGCCCGGGGATTGAAAACTACAGTCGCGCACTGGCCGGCCGAAAACCAGGAGAACCGCCGTATACTCTGTATGACTTTTTTCCCGAGGACTTTCTGCTCTTCGTTGATGAATCTCACGTAACCATTCCCCAGATTCGTGCGATGTATGCAGGAGACCATGCCCGCAAAACCACCCTGGTGGACCATGGGTTTCGCCTGCCCATGGCAAAAGACAACCGCCCGCTGATGTTCGACGAGTGGAACTCAAAACCTTCATTCCGCGTCCTGGTCTCGGCCACCCCCGCAAATTGGGAACTCGATCAGACCGGTGGCGAGGTTGTCGAACAGGTCATTCGACCCACAGGCCTTGTCGACCCGGAAATCAGTGTTGTGCCCGCTCGTGGACAGGTCCCGCATTTGCTGGAACAGATTCGCGAACGCACGGCCGCCGGAGAGCGCGTGCTCGTCACAACGCTCACCAAGCGCCTGGCTGAGGATCTTTCCAGCTACATGCGCGAAGAAGGGATTCGCTGCGAATGGCTGCACTCGGAATTGAACGCCGTCGAACGCGTGGAGGTCATCCGCGAACTCAGAGAAGGCAAACACGATGCGGTGATCGGAGTCAACCTGCTCAGAGAGGGACTCGACATTCCTGAAGTCTCAATGGTGGCCATCATGGATGCCGATAAAGAGGGATTTCTCAGAAGCGAAACCAGCCTGATTCAGACCATCGGTCGATCGGCAAGAAACGTGAATGCCAAAGTGATCCTCTACGCGGACACTGTCACCGAGAGTATGCAGCGTGCGATCGATGAAACCAATCGCCGACGCAAACTGCAGACCGAATACAACCGCGAACACGGAATTACTCCCGAAACCATTCGCAAGGCCATCCGAAGAGGCATCGAAGAAGAGATTCAGGCTCGTCAGGTTGAACGTGAGTCCGTCGGAGTTTCCGCAGAATCTCAGTTCGTCACCCAGGAATTCATCCGCGAACTGGAAGGCGAAATGCTGCAGGCCGCCGAACAACTTGATTTCGAACGTGCCGCTCAATTGCGAGACCGCATCCACGAAATGAAAAAGAAAATCGGACAGCCCGTTCCCGAAGACGAAGGCTCCACACGCCCGGGATTCGCCCGTCGAGCTTCCGGACGCGGACGATCCGCCGGCAGGAAAAAAAAGTAACGCACCCGCAAAAAGGCGAGCGGTGTGGCGTGAGCCCACCGAGAACCGCCCCGTCATCCGTCCACGTGCCATCCACCGCGGTACTCGACGCATCCTCGTTGGGCTCATTTTGTCGCAAAAATAGCGCACTTAATGAGGTGCATGGGGCACACCGGCTACCCCGTCGTCAACTGCTGTGCCGCCGCTGACAGCAATGATTGATCACAGGGGTTCCCCTTGGCCGCGATCAAATAAACGCCAGAAAAAACTGTGTTTTCAAACTCAGGTGCATGGCACCTGAGTTCGCCAGACTCTGTTTGAGACCCCCAGAACACGGGATGAAACTTTTAAAGATCTTCATATCCCAAAACAGACCACGCTTTTGAGGTGCATGGCACCTGGAATGCCTGAACCAAGCTATTGAGGTGCATGGCACCTGGAATGCCTGAAATGAAAACCGAGCGATTTCGTACGTGCTGTGATGGCCCGTTGTCGCTCCTGACACTCGCACGAATTCCATCCGGCGGGAACTGTTCGGGGGCGTCGACTATTCAGAAAATTTCGAGTGGCTTATACTGCAATTCAGGGAGAGACTGCAGCATTCGAACCGTGTTCGCGCTGTGGGTGGCTTGAAGGCCGTGGCGTGCAAGGGTTGCCTGCGACGTAGTGCGCAGCCAGTTCTCCGAATGTCGCCTGTTTTCAAGTAGCTGCACACCTGATTTACTGCGGTCAGCACGTTCCGTGACTGGTCGGAAAACAAACTTCTTTCCAAGTCGTTTGGCTTCCGCGTTCGCTCCCTTCCACGCAACACTCAAGGCTCTGGTTCCTGTATTCACACTGGAAATCTGTTCATGTCCGACACACAAAAGCTCAGCAAAGTCGAACTGCTCAAGGAAGCTTCTCACCAACTTCGCGGCACACTGGCCGAGGAAATCCTCAATGACAAGCCGGAGTTCTCCGACGACGCGGCCACGTTGCTGAAGCACCACGGCTCCTACCTTCAGGACGACCGCGATTCACGCAAGGCAAAGGACGAAGACGGTAAGGCAAAGGGCAAGCAGTACAGCTGCATGGTACGCACGCGGATTCCGGGGGGGCGTGTCACCGCCGAACAGTTCCTTGCAGAGCTGGATCTCTGCGAGCAACTGGCAAATGGCACACTGCGAATTACCAGCCGCCAGGGATTTCAGTTGCATGGCGTTCTGAAAAAAGATCTGCGAGAGAGTATCCGGGAAATCAACCGCATCAAGCTGACCACCTTTGCTGCCTGTGGTGACGTGAACCGCAACGTCATGGCCTGCCCGGCTCCAATTCGTAATAACGCAGTGCGCGACCAGGTTCAGGCGCTGGCCCTGGAGATGGCTGAGCACTTTCGCCCGCGAACCACGTCCTACTTTGATCTCTGGATGAAGGACGAAGACGGTCAGGAGACTGAGGCCACAGAATTCCAGCCAGTGGACGAGCCCATCTACGGAACGCGATATCTGCCACGAAAATTCAAGATGGCGATCGGCTTCCCTGAAGACAACTGTGTGGATCTTTACACGCAGGACCTGGGACTGATGGCGATTGTGGAGAACGACCAGATCATCGGCTACAACGTCCTCGCCGGCGGTGGCATGGGTCGCACGCCGTCCGCAGAGAAGACGTTCCCGGCACTGGCCAAAAGACTGACGTTCGCAACGCCGGCACAGGTCATCGCTGTCAGCGAAGCCATTGTCAAAGTTCAGCGCGACTATGGAAACCGTGAAGACCGCAAACGCGCCCGTCTCAAGTACCTGATTGCTGACTGGGGTGTTGATCGCTTCAAGGCGAAAGTTGAAGAATACTTCGGCAGTCCCCTTCCTGAACCACATCCGGCCGACGTCACCGGTGTCGACGATCATCTCGGCTGGCACGAGCAGGGCGATGGCCGACTTTTCCTCGGAATCAACGTCGAAAACGGTCGCATCAAGGATGAGGGATCTCTGCGATTGAAGTCCGGGTTGCGTGCCATTCTGCGTCGGTTTGGCATGGAAACCCGTTTGACCGCTCTGCAGAGTGTGCTGCTCTGTGATATCAATCCGCGTGATCGAGCAGAGATTGAGCAGATCATGGTGGACCATGGAATCAAAACGGCCGAGGAACTCTCGCTGATTCGCCGTTACTCCATCGCCTGCCCAGCCTTCCCCACCTGTGGACTGTCCATCACAGAATCCGAACGGGCTCTGCCCGGCATCATTGACCAACTGGATGTCGAAGTCGCGCGACTGGGGCTGCAGTCAGCCAAGATTGCCGTGCACATGACAGGGTGTCCCAATGGCTGCGCCCGCCCCTACACGCCTGACATCGGACTTGTGGGCAAAGCGGTTGGTAAATACACGATGTTTATCGGTGGAAATCCCGAAGGCACACGGCTCGGTTTCATCTACCGCGACATGGTAGAACTCGACAACATCGTTCCAGTACTCGTCCCCCTGCTGCAGGCCTACAAGGCTCAACGCCAGGGCGGCGAATCCTTCGGTGATTTCTGCGCCCGAAAGGGGCTCGACGCGCTGCTGGAAATTGCCGGCTGAGCCAACGACGGCCTGACCGAACTCCGCAGTAAGCCACCCCCGGGTGGCTTACTGCATTGACGGCCCGCGCCAGGACAGGCATTTCGGCCCTACCGACCCCGGGAACCACACTCGGCCTTGCAAAAGGTGCCTCCCACCTGAAAATCTGGTCGGCGGTCGATAAGTCTACCCCAGCGGCTCTTCACGCCCGGGTCGCAGCAGCGTGTGCGGAGCAACAACCGGGCCGTACATTTCCGGCCTGCGATCAGCCATCCGATCGATCACATGCTTTCCCGGAACCCGTACGACACGTTTTGTTCGCGCCACCTGCGGGTCAATCTCTGTTCGCAGGACACCAGCCGTCGCCTCATCGAGACTGCAGATTGTCGCCCCACTGGGATGACAAATGCGGCTCTTGCCGATGAATGGAAATCCATTCTCGTGCCCCACGCGATTCACGGCCGCAAAATAAACTCCGTTCTCCATGGCGCGGGAATTCACCGAATAGTCAGCCATGTATGTCCCACCCGGCGGCCAATTCGTCGGAAGCAGAATCAGATCTGCCCCCTGCAAAGCCAACACGCGAGACGCTTCCGGAAATCCACCATCATAACAAATCAGCATCCCGATCCGCACGCCCTCTGCCTCAAACACCTGAAACGGTCGATCTCCCGGTGTCGTGAACCGGTCAACCCCCAGCCATGGCAAGTGCACTTTACGGTAACTTCCAATCAATCCCGCCGGACCAATCAGGACAGCAGCGTTAAACACATCATTTCCGGATTTCTCAAGCATCCCGAACACGACGTGGGTTTTCAGCGAGGCACAAAGCTTTGC
>CAIYBH010000157.1 GCA_903924405.1 uncultured Planctomycetaceae bacterium
AGCGTTCCATCGTGTTCAGAAATCGCCTGCAGTTTGCTCAAAAAATCAGCAAATTGCTGGACATACCACTGATTGATTTTCTGGTACTGCGCAATCCGATCCGGATCACCCTGATGGTGCGAAAGACTGTGATGATTGTCTTTGACGCCTTCGAGGAAGGGAAACGTCTGGTGCGAGACATCATTCGCCATCATCAGGGACACCGTGCGTGTGGCATCAGACTGAAAGGCCATCGCTGTCAGATCCAGCATGGTGCGCAGGTGTTCGCGAAATTCCAAAGGTTCCTGCGGTCGTAGCGGTCGCATCTCGCGGTCCGCCATTTCGCGCAACCGCTGCTGCCCTGCCGGAGATTCGGCGAAGCGAATGCGATCTTCGATCGAATTCACTGATTCCAGGTATTCGTCCAGTTTCTGACGGTCGTCCCGCCCCAACTGTCCGGCAAGCGCCCGGGCGTCTTCAAGAACGGTATCCAATAAGCGTTTTCCAGCTTTCCGTTTTGCCGGATCGGAGGCAATGGATTTTCCAAACAGTCTGTCAAACACCGCGGCGGGCGAAATCTCGGGGATCACCGGACGATGCTGCGATTCCCACGACATGCAGGATCCGTACAGCAGTGTGATCCCCGCAACGCGATCGATCCCACTGCGCACTGGTTCCACTCCAAGGACCAGAGACGGTAGGGGCGTCAGGTGTCCGAATTGTTTTGCAATCAATTGATCAACGGAGACTCCGCCGGCACTGATATCATTTCCCGTGGTTCTGGCGACTGGCATTCCCGTGAGAAAGTTGGCCGTGGATTGCGCATGGCCGTCTCGCTTGCGACTATTGGGCTTGTCCAGTCCGGACAACACCAGCACCTGATCCCGCACCGGCTGCAGTGGTTGCAGCGTCGCCGTCAGCTGGTAGTCCGGGCCCTCTGTGGCCGGCGTCCATTGCTGCTCCCAAACACCATTCGGAAAGTGCAGAAACGCAGTTCGTACGGGGACAGTGCGCGTGGGTTCGGCATGAAATCGTCGGGCATACAACGACGGCATCCACGGCAGACCGAGGAGTGTCCCGGCACCGTGCAGAAATCGACGTCGATTCAGATCCATCGCTCAGTTCCCATTTCCATTCCTGTACTCGTGCTCGTACTCGTGCTCGTGCTCGTCCGATGCCTAATCGCCGCAGTCCGCGGTATTATACCACGTCATGAATCCGGCGGCGATCGGCATTCCCGGAAAGCAGCCTGCATGGCTTGAGCGGCGTGCTACTCCATCAGTAAGACTTCTCGTTCCAGGCGGCTCTATCGTACCCCGGAATCGGCATTCACAGCCCCCTCGTTTCCGGGGGCAAAGCGATGACGGAACGGATAGCTGAGAATAATCTCTTCCAGAACGACGCCCGACCGCCACTCGTTTTGTTTCAGCTTTTCAAGGCACCTGTCAATCACGCAGTCATCAAAGCGGTCCAGGGAACGACAGAGCGCATATCCAGCCAGACGGCGACACAGGTTTTCTGCAAATTCGTCGCGACGTTCCAGAACGACAGTCCGCAACCCGGAAATCCCCCGAAATTCCGTGCCCTCGGGAAGCCTTGCAGAATCATCAATCTGCAGTCCTCGATCCTCCTCTCGCATACGCCCCAGGGGATCAAACTTCTCGAGGCTGAACCCCAACTGGTCCATCGTTTCGTGGCAGGATCGGCAACCGGGCTGGCTCCGGTGCACTTCCAGTTGCTCACGCATGCTGCGTGGTCGCCCATCGGCCGCTACGGAGACGAGGGCCGGTATCCCGGGTGGTGGCGGCTGAATTCGCTGGCCGAGGATTTCTTCCAGAATCCATCGGCCCCTCAGGACCGGGCTGGTCCGTCCGGGAAAGGAGGTTGCGGCGAGCGTTCCCCCCAGAGTCAGAATACCGCCGCGTGCCGCATTGTCCACGGGAATCTGCTGCCATTCTGCTCCCTCAGGGAACGACAGACCGTAGTGTTCAGCGAGGCGTTGGTTGACAATCACGTAGTCAGCACCGACGAGTTCGTGCAGCGGCCTGTTGTTCCTCAGGATATATGAAACCAACTGCAGGGCTTCTTCACGAAAATCTGCCAGCAGCTCTGATGAAAACTCCGGATACAGTTGAGTGTCTTTCTTCAGGTATTCCAGTCGCTGCAGTCCCAGCCATTGCAGCCCAAAGCTCTCCCCCAAAGCTCTGGCCTTTTCGTCGGCCAGCATGCGTGCAATCTGCCGACGCAGATCAGCAGGAGTTTCCAGACGCCCGGTGGCTGCGGCCTGCAGTAACGGCTCATCCGGCAGGGATGACCACAGGAAAAGCGACATCCGTGTGGCCAGTTCGTGGCTGCTGATGCGATAGGAACCGCGCTGTGAAGGCTCAGATTCGGCAACGAACAGAAAATTCGGCGACAGCAGAATGGCCTTAATCGATTCACCCAGTGCGGATTCAAATGACGCACCGTCGGCACGCACCAGCTCGTACAGCCTCAGCAGTCGTTGCTGTTCACTGTCGGTCCATGGTCGTCGCCAGGCCTGGCCGGCCAGTCGCTCCAGCAGGTTCCGCGCCGCCAACAGCTGGCTCTCGGTTGTCTGTCCGCGCACGGCGTCGATATTCTCGGGCAGCACGTAGCGTGCCCCGGAAAAGCTTCTATCGCTTTCGTGGACCACGCGACGATCCACGAGGGCCCCGAGGGAATCCACGAGAAATTCGATCAGTGATGAGGACGTGGTGACGGTACCGGCGGCGGTGTCGAAGCCTTCCCCACCGGCGGGCTCCGGCGCTGGCAATTCAGCCTCGGTCAGGGTCTCACCCAGCAGCAGTTGCAGCGAGTTTCTAAGTTCCAGTCGCGTCAGTCGGCGGCCAATGCCAGCCCCGCCGAACCATCTCACATCTTCCAGAAATCGCGGCTGATCATCATCGGAGGAGAGTTCTTCGCACAGCCCCTGCCCAGGGGCGGAGTTGATCCAGCGCAGCAGTGCAGCGCGGGCGTCCGCGGCGAGTGGTACTGTGGCGGTCGGCGGCGGCATTTCTCCCCGGGCAACGCGGTCCCCCAGCATCTTCCAGAACGAACTGGAAGCCTCCGCAGCGTCTTCCCCCGAGCGAAACTGGGTTAAGTCCAGGCTATTGAATTCGGTATCGCCGTTATGGCAGGAATAACAGGCCGCCTGCAGTACCGGCTGAATCTGCTCGGTGAACGTCTGTTTCCACTCCACGGACTCCGCCTGAGTGACTTCTGCGGTGAACTGCTGTACGGCTTTCTGCCACGCAGGCGATTCGGCAGTCGCATCGTGCAAGTCGACGCGGGTCTCAGCGGGCTCCCGGCGTCGCTCCATTGACGTGGGCTGCTGATACTGATTCTGCAGCGCCAGGTATTCAAGGCTGGCTTGACGCTGTACCTCGGGGATCGCGCTGTCGCGTTTCAGCGGCTCGAACAATGCCAGCGCTTCTGCGGCCGCACCACGTTCCCGACAGCATTGCCCCAGCAGCAACTGCACACGGTCACGGACGGCGGCGACCATCGGTGTGTGCTGGACTTGTCGCAGTCGTGATTCCGCATCCTGAAGACGCCCAGCCGACAGCAGGTGACCGGCATCAATCAACGCCTGCACCCCAGGATCATTCGGGGATATCAGCGGAGCAACTCGCGAAAAAATTTCTGACCGGGACAGACAGCGTCGATACACGGCCACTTCCGACACATCGAACTGAATTGAGCCGTATCCATTGCCCACATAGCCCACCCGAAAACGGCTGGTTCGACGTGGGGGATAAAATGGACCGCTGTACGGCACACGACCGCTGGAAACTCCATTCACAAACAACTCGATCTCTACCCCATCCCAGGTCGCAGCGAGGTGTGTCCATGTGCGCGGCGGAATCCGCTGCATTGCCGTCACTCCGACCGCTGTCAGCGGTTTCGGACGTCCCAATTGAAAGGCGACGACGTTGCCGGGAAAGTGCAGCGACAGGCAAAAGCCCGACCAGATGCCATCCCCCATCGCCATCAGCGTCCCACTGCCGGCTGAATTTCCACCAATCGTCAATCCACGTCCATAGTGCCGAATCCAGCACTCCACGCTCAGTGTCTGATGAACACCAAATACCGAAGATTCCAGAGGCACTGTGTCCAGTGACAAGGCACTGAACTCGGGTTCACGAGCGGAAATCCACTCGAGGCGAGAACGCGTATCGGCGGGAAGTAGCGGCGATGTCCACCCGGCGAGATTCTCGAACCGGTCACCTTGCTCCTGCCCGCTGAAGTGGTGGTACCGCAGCAGATCGGCATCCAGCAACCGAGCCCGATGGACAGTAGACCATGCGGGGGAAGCTCCAGCCGGTGCGGGATGCTGCAGCCAGCGTCCCCAGGGCGAGAGGCTCAGCAGCGCACAGCCGATGATCAGAGCGACGATCCCGGTGAAGACACGACTTAATCGCACAGAAGCTCCCAGCTCACAGCGGGCTCCCCAGTTGTGTTTGCAGCCAGAGTTGTGTTTGCAGCCAGAGTTGTGTTTGCAGCCAGCGACAGACAGCGAAATTCGGATGGATTTCAGCGGGCCTTGATGTGATGCGGCCTAACAAAGAACCCACGTGGCACGCAGTGAGGATGGCGCGGCTGGGATGGCGAAACGCTGCTCACGTGGGAGATCATGGGAATTTTTGCCTGATGGCAGCGCGGCGTCTTTCAAAATGGCGAGAGGTGCGGCGTCAGCCCACCCAGACGAAAACCTGGAAGTGAACAGCAACGAACACGGACGTCTCGGCGGGCTGACACCCTCCGCTCGCCGGTGTGCTGGAAATCGCTGGACGATCGTTTCGGCGGAGCGAAACGCGACAATCTGGCGGTTTAACATCGCTTCGCCATCCCGGGGCGCGGCTTTGGCCAAGCCGCAAAACTGGCTTTCGGCTCCGGTGGAACCTCGCGCTCCCACGTGGCACGCAGGAAAATCGGCTCAGGGATTCTTCTGTTTCCAGTCGGCCCAGTGCCGGTTCCATTCATTGCGAAAATACTGCCGCGATTCCAGATAAAGAGCCATCAGGCTTTCACGAGTGTCTCGGCTCAGTTCACCGCTGTACGTCATGAAGAGCTGCGACTGAATGACGCGTTCGTGGCCCCATTTCTTGACGATCGGCTCCGCTTCCTTCTTTTCCCGAAATCGCTCATTCATGCGTGCCAGAATTCCATCCGCCTGCTTCTGCGCCTCAGCATCGATCTGCGGGGCATCCATCGGCGTTCCATCACTGCCGAACAGCGAGAACACAACAAAGCCCTTCTGGTTGGCCCCATTCTGCAGATCAAGGGTGACAACATGCCACGTGCCGCCGCCCTGTTCCGGGATCTCGTAAATGCTGCGTTCGCTGATGGTCCAGCCCGACGCCTTATAGCAGACCGAAAGATCATGCCATGTGGTCCAGTCGGCCTGGTCAAGACTGATCAGGCACGCGATGTTTTCGTTAGACCACATCCAGCCATGAACCCACCAGAACTGCCCATCAGGAAGTTCTTCAGGTTTCGACGGCGCGTCAAACCGAACCTGCTTCCACTCACCGATCTCTGCAGGTAGTGCCTCCGCCTGCAACATCATGTCGCCACGTTCCGGGCCCGGCACTTTACTCAGAGAGACTTTGGCATTCAGGAATTTCAACACAGCCAGCGAGGTGATCAGGGCCACCAGAACCAATGCCAGGCGAGGTTCCTTCTTTTTGTTCTGTACAACAGTCGCCATTCAGCACCTCATCAAATCATATGGCTCACCGCCTGTGCACTCGGACCTGGAAAACACCGAGATACGACGGGCGATTGAGTCGCTGGTATCAAGTTCAGAACCAGAGCATCTTCCGGCAATGATCAGTGCCAGGCGAAAATCGATCCTGATCACTGGATGCCGGTGCCGTTTGCGGCCTTAAAATAGTCGACAGCCATCGATCTGACCACGACGGCCACAAAGCACTTCACTGACGTCTGCCGGACATCTCTATCCCGCGCACGTCTTCGTCGACCATTTCACAAATCATTTCCGCAAACGTCTTTGTCCGTTGCCACCCGAGCTGCTGCTCGGCTTTTCCCGGATCCCCCAGCAGGGCACACGGATCCGCCGGACGCAGAAAACGACTGTCGACACGGACATAATCCTGCCAGTTCAAGCCCACCCGGTGGAAGGCGGTTTCCATCAGATCCCGAATCGTGTGCGATTGCCCCGTCGCCAGCACATAATCCTCAGCCGTGGTCTGCTGCAGCATCAGCCACATGGCCTGCACAAAATCTCTGGCGTAGCCCCAGTCCCGGGCAGAATCAAGATCACCGAGGGTCAGTTCTTTCTGAAGCCCGGCGGCAATCCGTGCAGCGGCCAGCGTCACCTTGCGAGTCACAAAGTTCTCACCACGTCGCGGACTCTCGTGGTTGTAACAAATTGCGTTGCAGAAGAATAAACCATGCGATTCGCGATAAATCCGCGTCATCTGTGTCGCAAAGGCCTTGGCACACCCATAGGGCGAATTAGGATTCACCGGTGTCTGTTCATTCTGCGGACTGACGACCGGCGTCCCAAAGATTTCGCGACTGCTGGCATGAAGAAATCTCGGCGGTTCTGACAAATCCCGTAGAATTTCCATGATACGAAGAGTCGCCATGGCTGTCAGCTCACAGATGCTCTCCGGAATTTCGAAGCTCAGCCCCACATGGCTCTGCCCTGCGAGATGATAAAACTCGGCCGGACGAACTCGAACCACTATTCGCCGGATGGTTGTCGTGTCTGTCAAATCAGCGTAGTGCAGGAACAGGCGCTTTCCGTACACATTCTCCTGCTCAAACAGCGGGTGCAGCCGAATGCGTTCCAACGAACTGCTGCGGCGTACAATGCCATGAACTTCATAGCCTTTTTCCAGCAACAACTCGGTCAGGTAAGAACCATCCTGTCCGGTGATGCCGGTAATGAGCGCCGTTTTACTCATAGCAATTCACTGATCCCGGAAAATCGAAACGAAGCCGTTGCGTCAGAAAAGGGGTCAGAAACGAATAGCCAAATGGCCCGAAGGGCTCTCCGCGTTTCCTGGCCAGAGATTGAATACTAACCCGAAGCGCAAGCGAGGAACCTATCCCAATGTGACTCAAGAAAATCCTCGCTGGCGCTTCGGGTTAGTACAGGAGGTTAGAAAAAGAGGTCAGGCACCAATACGGCATAAAAAGGGGTCAGGAACGAATAGCCAAATGGCCCGAAGGGTGCTCTGCGTTTC
>CAIYBH010000158.1 GCA_903924405.1 uncultured Planctomycetaceae bacterium
AGGTTTGTCCGGCGAACACACCGGTTGACCACATGAAAGACCTGAATTTCTGAATCAGCCAGGATTTCTCGACGGTTAACGCGCGGCATGGCAGGGGCTCCGAAGCAGGGGTGAGGAAATCTTAGCCGGTCAATTCGCGTTGTCAAGGTGCATGGCACCTTTTTGAAAGCAGCTTGTTTTTTGCTTTGATTCTGTGAACTTCCTGTCATACTGGGGTTTGATAAGGAGCATCGTATGCGTGTTGTGTGGCTGAGTGTCTGGGTGTTTGTTGCGAGTATTCAACAGTCTGCGGGGCAGGAGCCGTTGCGGATTTCCGGAAAGACGATGGGGTCTTATTACTCCGTGGTGATCGATTCGCCGGGAGCGAGAAATCCTGAAGCACTGCAGGATGAGATGGAGCGTGTATTTGCGGAAATCAACTCGCAAATGTCCACATGGGACGATCGATCAGAGATTACTCGATTTAATCAGAGCAGGAGTATTGAGTGGATTGCGGTCAGTCGCGACATTGCGGTTGTGACTGCTGAGGCAAAGCGGCTGCATACATTAACGGAGGGAGCGCTCGAGATAACAATTGCGCCGCTCATCGAGGCGTGGGGGTTCGGGCGAAACAAATCCCGGCGTGTCCCGTCGCCGTCAGAAATCGAGGCCGCGTTAAACACCATGGGGACACAGCATATTCACGTTCGCATGGACCCACCTGCCCTGCGGAAGTCTCTTCCGGAGATCCAGATCAGCCTGAATGCACTCGCCCCCGGATATGCGGCAGACCGAATCGCGAACCTGCTTAATGAACGGGGCTTAAAATCGTGGGTGGTCGACGTGGGTGGGGAAAATCGAGCGGGCGCACCGAAGATCAATGGCGACGCATGGCGATTAGGGGTTGAATCTCCACTGGGCGGACTTCACAAGGTCATCGAGCTAACGGGAACATCCATTGCGACATCCGGAGATTACCGCAATTTCTTTGTGATCAACGATCAGAAGTACTCGCATGTACTGGATCCCAAAACAGGCCGCCCGGTTGAGGCCCCGCCGGCGGCCGTTTCTGTGATTCATGAGTCCTGCATGACCGCAGATGGGCTCGCCACAGCGATGATGGTTCTGGGGCCGGAAAAAGGTCTGCAAATCGCGAAGAGAGCCGGGTTTGACGTCATGTTTCTCGATGTATCGCGGGACGGTCAACTGCAGGAACAGAGCCTCGGGAAGTTCCTGACTCCGGAAAAATGACATTCGCTCGGGCAAGGGAAAACGCAAAACAACCCTCCCGAAACATTCAGCCCGATCGCAAAACTCCAGCAATCCGATATGCGAATTACGGCGGACTCAGCCTTGCTGCGTGACGGCAGCCGCAACCCGGGCACGTGACAGCATGGGGCCAACGGAATTCAAAGAGAGCCCCAACCGCACTGCGGCCTCGGCATAGCTGAGGCCCTCCAGATAGATCATTCGCAACAGTTGACCGGCATCCTGAGGCAGCGACATCAGCAGTTTCTCCACCTGATCACGATACTCGACCTGCCGCGACGCAGGAGCATCGGAGGAAGCGAAGTCCACAGCAGCCTGGTGAGCCTTGACGTGCCCGAGGGCCTTCATGAACCGATGCTCGGTCAACCTGCGAACAACGATTCGCCGGGTGATGACGGCCAGATAGGTTGCAAACGAGCATCTCCCGCGAAAACTCCGCAGGGCCGCCATGTCATTCTGCAACAATTCGGAGAATGTGTCGGCACAAAGATCCTCGGCATCGTCCGCCGTGAGTCTCAGACTGTGGGCGCTGGCAGTCTGACGGATCACCTGCATAATCAGACCCGAAAAACGATCAACAAACTGCTTCCAGCTACCACCATGGCCCGCAAGCAGTTCATTCAGCAGTTTTCGATCAAGATCGGTGAGTGGCACCAGACAACTCGCTTCAGCAAAGGAATAGATCACTCAGATTCTGAACGGATATTCACCTGAAGAACACCAATCCAGACCGACGCCGGGAGGAGAGACGAAAATGTCTCAGGAACATAACACCGCTACTCAATATCTCGTGAATTTACTGGATTCTTGCGAGGCCTGGCGGTTAAAACAACCCTTGTTTCAGGAGTCGAATCTGTTTTTCGAGCGAATTCGGGAAATTGATCGGTTCAGGAAAGCAGGGAGTAGTCTTCTGCGTTTCTGCAGATCTGGACCTCTGCGGTAGTTGTCAGTTGCAATCAGATGCCGGCTCGCTGAATATTTACGCAAAGGGACCGCAGGTCTCCGTGATTGGGCTGTGTTGTGCAAACATCTGACGCTGCAGGCAACTCCAAATCGTCGGGCAACAGAGTTCACGGGCATGCCATCGTGCACGAAATTCAGTCAGCCGTTGTTTTGTTTCCTGCACCTGCGTTCCGAGGTCACGGCGTCTTCCGAAGGGCGTTGGTGGGCAACTGGACCTCTCATAGAAGGCCTCAGAACAGTCTGAGGGTGTCTGTGCGGCGGATGACTTGTCTGTTATCGTGGACGAATTCCGGAAAGCTGCCGCAGGACATGGCTGAAAATTCAGCTCTGAACAGAGGAAACGCCGTTGGAACGGCAACGGCCATTTCACCAGAATCGGGATAAGCGAGGTTGATGATGCATTTGTCACAGGTTCTGCCGTCCGTGGTACTGTGCATGATCATTGGTCAGCTGGCTGATGCGCAGGAATCGATGCGAATTCTGCCACAGGAGGTGACCCTGTCAGGTCCGGAATCTCGTCATCGTATTCTGCCTCAAGTGTACCGCAATGAAGAAGCGATCCGTTGGGCGGAGTCTGCAGAACTGACCAGTGATCGCCCGGACGTTGTACGCATTGAACAGCAGACTCTGATCCCTGTCAGCAACGGGACTGCAACTATTCGTGCGTCAGCATTTGGCAGCATCATTGCCGAGCAGTCAGTGACAGTCACGGGAATGGATCAGCCATTTCACTGGTCTTTTCGGAATCATGTGGAACCGGTTCTGGCAAGACTTGGATGCAGTTCCGGAGCCTGTCACGGCGCGCTGGCTGGAAAGGGTGGGTTTCGAATTTCCCTGCGAGGTTACGATCCGGAGCGTGATTATTTTACCATTGTACAACAGCAACTGGGACGGCGGGTGGATATCCATGAACCTGCAGCAAGCCTGTTACTGACAAAGCCATCAATGGCCCTGCCTCACAAAGGCGGACTGAAACTCAAGCCGGACACCGTTTATTACCAGATCCTGTCAGAATGGATCGCCAATGGTGCCAGCCCACCTGCAGAATCCGATGCACAACTGACCAACCTGGAAATCCTGCCTGCCCGTACAGTTCTCAGCCCGGGTGCCAGACAGCCACTGATCGTTCGCGCTCACTATTCGGACGGCCGGATCGAGGACGTGACTCACCTCGCAAAATTCTCTGCCGCAGCGGAGGCTGTCGCGACGGTTGACGAAAATGGACTGGTGACGGTCGTTGGGTCCGGCGAAGGCGCGGTGACCGCCTGGTTCTCGAGTCAGATTGCGATTGCCGGTGTCACAGTCCCCTATCCGAATGAGATCCCGGACGAAATCTATACGACGGCAGTTCGCAGAAACTTCATTGACGACCTGGTCCTGAAGCAAATGAAGCGTCTGCATCTGAAACCTTCACCTCGCAGTTCAGATGAAGTCTTCGTGCGACGAGCATTTCTGGACACCATCGGGACGCTCCCTGCATCGCAGGAAGTTCAGGAATTCCTCGCCAGTACACAACCCGACAAACGCGACCTCCTGATTGAGTCACTACTGAGCCGTCCTGAGTTTGTCGATTACTGGACCTACCGCTGGTCAGATCTGCTGTTGCTGAACGGGACAGAATTACGGCCGGATGCGATTCAGGCGTGGTACCAGTGGATTCATGATCGAGTGGCTGCAAATCAGCCCTGGGATCAGTTCGTCCGGGAATTAGTCACCTCGCGAGGATCCAGTTTTGAAAATGGTGCCACCAATTTTTTTGCACGGCACCAGGCTCCTGAGGACATGGCTGAAAACGTCAGTCAGGCGTTTCTGGGACTCTCCATCGGTTGTGCTCGATGCCACAATCATCCGCTTGAAAAATGGACGAATGACCAGTACTACGCATTCGCGAATTTATTTTCGAGGGTGCGTGCGAAGGGTTGGGGAGGCGACTCCAGAAATGGAGATGGGAAACGAACCCTCGTCACGGCATCAGCCGGAGAACTGGTTCAGCCACGCACGGGCAAGCCGCAACCTCCGGCACCGCTGGACGCAGAACCGATTGCCTTTGACGCTCCAGGAGACCGCCGCGAATACCTTGCTGACTGGCTGACGGCACCCGACAATCGGCTCTTCAGTCGAGCCGTCACCAATCGTGTCTGGAAGAACTTCTTTGGCGCGGGACTGGTGGAACAGGTCGACGACATGCGGGCATCCAACCCCGCGAGCAACGAAGAACTGCTGACAGCCGCAGCAGACTATCTTGTCCAGCAGAACTTTGACCTTAAAGCATTGATGCGTGCCATCCTGCAATCCGAAAGCTGGCAGCGAAGCAGTGAAACGCTGCCGGAGAATAATGGCGACCAAAGGCAGTATTCCCGATACTTTCCCAGACGTCTGCCCGCGGAAGTCCTGCTGGATGCCGTCGCTCAGGTGACCGATGTTCCCACAGAGTTCAGCCACATCGTTTATCCTGGAGCCGACATCAAACCGACGGACGCCTACCCCAAAGGGACTCGGGCCATCCAGTTGAAGGATTCAGCTGTGGAGTCCTACTTTCTGCAGACGTTCGGAAGAAACCAGCGGCGTATCACCTGCGAATGCGAACGTTCGGATGAACCGAGTATGGTGCAGGTGCTCCACCTCTCAAATGGTGACACACTCAACGGAAAACTGGCCGTGGCCGATAATCGCCTCGGACGCTGGCTCCGTGACATCCCAACCGATGAGCAACTGGTACGGGAAGTCTTTCTGACGTGTCTTTCGCGAGATCCTACTGAGCAGGAGAAGGCGGAGACCCTTGCCATGCTGGCATCAGCACCACCCGACGAACGCAGGGTCGTGCTGGAAGATCTTGTCTGGGGAATTGTCAGCAGTCGGGAATTCCTGTTTAATCATTGACCAGAATTCAGGCAAATGCGTCGAAAATTCAGGCACAACCATCGCTGATTGCCGCCGACAATCACAGAGTTTCGACAACAATTTAGAATGCGCAGACCCATCGGGTTTCAAGATGAGGTCTTTGGCGGCAACAATGTCGGAGAAAAGGGACGCCGTTGATTTAATATGAACAAAAGAACACCTAATCGGGTGTTTGATTTGTTCGGAACGGCCTGGCGTTTGCAACATCATGGGCTGGCTCGTCCGTAAGGCAGACGTTGGACCCTGCGTTTTCCGCCATTGCTTGTTGTGTGAGATGAGTGGCAGTGACTGGCCGCAGGGCAGTGTGAGTGCCCTTGTAGATTGCCCCTCAGGGGCAACCAGGATGTGTTGGTACGAAAGGTTGAGAGCATGTCAGAGAATCAGTTGTCGCCGAGGGAAGTGCTGGCGTTGTGTCGGCAGCGTGAGATTCAGGCGATCGACCTGCGATTCACTGACTTCTGCGGGTCAAAGCGTCATTTCACGATCCCGGTGTCGTTGCTGACCGAGGACAGTTTCGAGCAGGGATTCTCATTTGATGGCTCATCCATGCGTGGATGGCAGGCGATCCACGAAAGCGACATGCTGGTCGTTCCGGAATCACAGACTTGTTCTGTGGATCCGTTTATGAAGTCCACGTTGACCATGCTGTGCAACGTGCGAGACCCGGTCACTCACCAGACCTACCCACGCGACCCTCGCAACATTGCCAGAAAAGCGGAAAGTTACCTGCAGTCGACAGGTATTGCCGACCGCGTGCTGATCTCAATGGAAGCCGAGTTTTTTGTGTTCGACAGTGTCCGGTTTGATCAGAATGAGCGGCAGGGGTTCTACTACATCGAGAGTGACGAAGGGCAGTGGAATCGGGGGACCACAACACGGGGTGGCGGAAATGCAATTCGCCATCGCGAAGGCTACCTCGCCCTGCCACCAGTTGACTCGTTTCAGGATCTGCGTACGGAAATCATGATGCTGCTGGAGGACAGCGGGATTCGTACTGAAGGTCAGCACCATGGCGTCGCCTCAGGTGGGCAGTGTGAGATTTCCCTGCGAGCTGAATCCCCTGTGCGGATTTCCGATAACATTCAGCGTCTGAAGTATCTGGTTCGAAACGTTGCCGCACGGCATGGACGCACAGCGACCTTTATGCCAAAACCTGTCTGGAACGACAACGGATCCGGCCTTCACATGGGTCTGGCGTTGTTCCAGGGAGATCAGTATCTGTTTTCCGGCAGCGGATATGGAGGACTCAGCGAAACAGCAATGTTCGCCATGGGCGGCCTCCTGCGACACGCGGCCGCTCTGCTGGCCTTCTGCTGCCCGACGACCAACAGTTATCGACGATTGACACCAGGGTTTGAGGCACCGGTCAATCTTTCGTACAGCTATCGAAATCGATCGGCAGCCATCCGAATACCAGCGAACTCGGGCCACGAATCACGGCGTCGACTGGAATTTCGTTGTCCGGATGGCGCCTGCAATCCCTACCTCGGAACCGCAGCAGTGCTGATGGCGATGCTGGACGGCATTCAGAATCGGATTTCCCCCGGCAAGCCTCAGGATAAAGACCTCTACGACCTCGAACCTGAAGAACGCGCAGGTCTTGAGTGCACACCGACATCACTGGAAGCGGCCCTCAATGCTCTTGAGAAAGACAACGAATTTCTTCTGCGGGGAGACGTGTTCACACCTGACGTAATCGAACGATGGATCAGTCATAAGCGGGAAGCTGACGTCAGTTCTGTTTTGCAGCGTCCACACCCGTACGAATTTGCCTTGTACTTTGACTGCTGAGACGACGGAGTTCATGCATAAGGCAACTTAACCGCTGCCATCGCGAGAACTGCTGCAATTCAACACCTCAGACTCGGCTGGATTGAGAATTTTTCATGCGTTTCTGCATTGTTGGCCGTCCAGAGTCCAGTGATCACCAAAGATCTGCTACTTTCAAGTGAGTCTTCTGGCGATGCAGCCTCGTGATCACGATTCTCTGATCCGGTTTCTGCATCGCTGTTTCAACGGATACAACCATGGCATTTCCAAAGCCTTTCTTTCGCTGGCGACCTCACCCATGGCACGGACTGGAAGTCGGTCCGAATCCTCCCAGCCTCGTGCATGCCTTTATCGAAATCTCGCCCTTCGATCTGGTCAAATACGAAGTTGACAAGGTGACGGGTTACCTTCGAGTGGATCGCCCGCAGCGAACGTCATCCCAGCCACCGGCGCTCTATGGGTTCATTCCTCGCACATTTTGTGGACAACGCGTGGCAGAATTGATGCCTCGTGCCCGCCGCGGCGACGGTGACCCACTGGACATCTGCGTCCTCAGTGAACGACCAATTACCAAATCAGAAGTCATCGTTAACGTGCGAGTCATTGGTGGACTGCAGATGATCGATGGCGGGGAAGCTGACGACAAGATCATTGGCGTGCTGGCCCAGGACAACATCTGGTCCCACGTCGAAGACCTTGACGAACTTCCCCAGGCGCTGGTCCAGCGATTACGACACTACTTCACCACTTACAAGGTGATGCCTGGCGACACGACACAACAGGTCTCGATTGACCATATCTACGACCGGGCGCATGCCGAAAAGGTCGTCCGAGCGGCAATCGCGGATTACGACGACGAGTTTGGCGGAACCTGAGAAACGGCGCAGGACTGTACCGAAGAATACCCGACAACATGGGTCATGAGGAATGATCACCGCCCCTCGGAAGTGCTCTTCCTGACTGCATCCGACTGTGGCGCTGAGCCTGTGGGCTCAGCGCTGTCTCGTCGTGGATGATCCTGAAAAAATCTGACCGTCAGTTCCGCGGCCCCTGTTGGATATTTGTGGCCCTGCTCAGTCAGCAGCGTCACAACCGGAGCATGAATCGGTGATGCAAACAGGGTGGCCCTGCCCTGCCACGGTACACCTGCCTGACACTGCTGGCGGGACTTCAGTATGTCGATCATCTGCTTCTGCCATTCATAACGCACCAACGGATCATTTGTGCCGGCGATATGCAGAACAGGTTTTGGCTTCAGTCGATCGCGCAACCGATAAGCAGCGGCGCCTGAGGGTGCCATCGCAGCAAAGACATCCCCACGTTCCGCCCACAGCAGATAGGTGAAGCCACCACCATTGGAATGTCCGGTTGAATAGATCCGGGCGTCATCGACCCGGAATTCCTTCCGGAGAGACCGCAGGACCTCGTCAAAGAACTTCAGATCACGATCCTGCTGATCACCACTTGTTTTCTGCCAACCGGACCTGCGTCCCTCCGGATCGGTCAGTTGTCCGGGCGTTTTCAGCCCCTGCATGTATACGACAATGGCCTCGGGCCATAACTCATGAATCCGGAAAGTTTTTGCCGCATTTGACATGCTTCCTCCGTGTCCATGAAAACCAAACACCAGAGGTGCGGGCTTTGATGCTGCATCTGTCGGCAGGTAAACGAGTGCCTCCCGTGCAACACCATCAACAGTCCACTTACGAATCTGAGGTTCCCTGCAGAGGGCCACGTTGCCTGTCAGGCACAGCAGCAACTGCAATACCAGCATTCTCACAAACAGTCTTTGTGACATGAACATTGAAGTGCTTTCTGTCGAAACGCGCGAGGCAACTGCGGGATCCGGAATACCAACACAGAAGTCAATGGCAGGTGAGACTTCCGGAATGCTGAGGGTCAAGGCCATTAACGGCGACGAAGGCGTTCGCGAACCGCGTTGAACTCATCAGGACTCAACTGCTGATCTCCATCCAGATCTGACTCTCGGAACGCGGCATCCAGTGCTGCTCGGCGTTCCTTCAGGCGAGGAAATCGTTCTGTGGCCTGCTGGAGTTCCATGGAACTGAGCTTTCCACTCTGATCTGCATCCAGCAGCATGAACATCGCTTCAGGCGTACCAGTGGCACCCTGAAAGCGCCCTGATGCCGGGGCGGTTCCCCGGGGAGCAAACGTCTCCACGTAGCCGATCATCATTTCCTCAAACGTCTGTTCCCCCCAGCGCACTTCCTGATCAGGGTTCGGATTGGCCGGATTGGCCTCGCTATTGTCATAAACGGCTGTCACGATGACTTTGCTGCCTTTTGGCAGAACTCGCGGCTCAGCATAATCATATCTCAGTTGCCAGTTGAAATCATATTGAGGGATATCAAGCAGGGTCTCCCGAGTCCCATCCGGCAGGTCTAGTTCGAAGCGAAACGCCTTCCCTCTGACATGCATATGGGCCATATAAGCCATCACCGGGATGTCCGTCGGAACGGGACGTGTCAGGGTTTCCACGTGATTTGCGGCTCGCGGCGGTATTCGGATGTTGACTGCGGCCAGTGGGATGGTGCTGACTTCCCAGGCAGGGGGTTCTTCGGCGAAGTACAAACCCAGCTTCACCTGATCCTCAGTCGCCGTTCCATTGGGAGTGTAGTGAATCTGAAAACGAATGATTGAGCCGGCCGGCAACCGACGGGCGAATCCCTTCGGATACATTTGTCCCGCGTTACCAGGAACATAGGCAGCCCAGTACGCTCCGATCCCGTCGTCTCGACGACGGTTTTCCTCGCCAGGTTCCTGAACGGTGACCAGAACGTGATGCACAACGCTGCGATCCGTCGGCTGAATTTCATAACCGCGTACCCAGACGTCTTCAGTTCCCGTCCAGTCAACTCGAATATTCTGATAGGCCATCGCGCCGGTCGCCCTGACTCGAATGGGTTTGGGAATCTGCACGATGGCATCCGGCTCACCGGCGTTCCATCCGGACGCGTAAGTCACGGGAGCCGGCGCATCCGCAGGATCTCCTTCGGGGCTGTCGCCTGCCAGCCAGTTCAGTAGATCTTCGCGATCCGCCGTTGTCAGCGAGCGATCGTTGGCCCACAGCGAATGCTGATCTGTCGTTTTTGCAGCAAACCATGGCGGCATAGTGGCATCAGCCACAACCTGACGAATCATAGCAGCATGTGCGAGCACCTCATCACGCGTATTCAACGAGAATGGGCCCACACCTTCATCACGATGGCAGGCGCCGCAGTTTTGCTGCACGATACGGGAGATGCGATTATGCCACGTGATATTCCCAACGACTTTTTCAGCAGGCGGAAGATCCAGCAGACAGCCCGGTGCTGTGGTCGCGGTGACTTTCGGTGCCTCCCCGGCCAGCAGACTATCGAGGGCATCGCGAAGAAAGCTCCTGCGAGGCTGTTCGAGGGCGTATCCGATCCCGTACTGATCATCGACAGCCCCGTGGTAAACGATGGTGCGAGCAGAATCGAGGATCAGCACATCGGTCGTTGAGACTGCCCCAAGGTGCCCGGCAATCGACTCATCATGATCCTCCACATAGGCTGCACCAGGACTCAGAGATTCAGCCGCACGTGCCATTGCAACCTCTGAGTCTGAGGTGATGCAGTTGACAAGCACGAACCGCACGGGGCGATCAGCATACCGTTTCGATAATTCAGCAATTGTTGGCAGGTATTTCCTGCTCAGTGGACAACTGGTACTGGTCATGGCAAGGACGGTGAACTTTGCCGCTCCCGGTGCAGACAGACGAAGCTCGTTGCCCCGCACATCCCTGAACGCCAGATCCGCGACGTATCGTCCCACGCGATGCTCGCCGGGTTTCAGTATTTGCGGCGATTTCGCAGAATCAGACCGAGCCTTCGAGGCCACCGAAGCGACGAGCATTGCTCTCCGCTCAGCAACCATACTGTTGACCTTGTCGCGGGTGATCTTTCCCGAGTTGATTGCGTCGCGAACCTCGGCAGGCGAAAGCTCTCCGCTCTGATCCACATCCACAGTGCTGAAAAGCGAGTCATCACCGACTTCGACTTTTGACAGTCCGCCGCTTCCGTCAACATCGAACAGCGCGAATCCGTCGGCCGGTAATTGAGTCTCCTGCGCTGCGCATACCGGTAGCCACAAAACGGCAGTCAGCAGAAAGCCGTGGAAACACCAGGAATGCGCGGCCGGCCGGAGATACAGATTCACAGAGTCTCCGGACAAAGAAACCTGTTGCATCGAAAAGCTCTTTCAGTCAGGACTCAACGGGACGGCAGGCTGAGGCGACGTGGCACAACGTTCTGAAGTGGGAACGAATTCCCCGGGCAGGACATGACAGCCACACCGGGTGATTCGAACACCTCTCGCCAACCAAATTCGGAAGAACCTGCGCGAGCAGGTGCTGGCATGAGGTGTCGGGGATCGATCGGTAGTTCGCAGTATAACCGGAATTCTGACCTGAAAACGCCCGAATTACTGAAGAGTTCGAGACTTCTCGCGACGAGGAGGCCACCACGATATTTTCAGAATGCAGTTGACGGTCCCAGCCTGCGATAAAACACGTTTTTTGCCTCCTGCCAGCCCCTGAATTGCGCTAACTCAGGGATTTTCAGGACCAAATCCGGAGCAATACGCTGCATCCCCGGTGGGTCAAAAGATGAACTCGTCGCGCAAAATGTGGAATTTCAGGAAAAAAGAGTGCCTGAAAACTGCTGTCGGACTGCCCGGAGACTTTGCGAACCCATGTTTGTTTGGCTATGCTCTTCACTGGAAATTGCAGAAGTTTTCAGAATTGAAACGATGACGCTGCCTCTGCGGGTCAGCCAAACGGAACAATCCATAGTGCTTCGCCGGTGCGAAATGAACCCACCTTCCTGGTGTTTTCACAACCGTGTGACAGGAAGTTTCTGCAAATCTTCTCTCAGCGGTGATCACCCTCCCGAAATTCGAAGTCAGACGAACACTCGGGAATTCCAGAACGCTGTCGCAGATTCAACAGAATCGGCGGCAGCTCTGACAGGACAAAAGAGATGACAACGGATCCAGTGCAACCAGAGTCTTCCATCTCCGAGACACCGGCTGATAACGCAGCAGTGCCCACACCAGCAGTCGAGGCTGAATCGCCCGCTTCGCCATCTGCTGTTTCTGCGGAAGCGATCGCATCAACTGAGGATTCAGATTCCGCGGGATCCCGAATTCGTGAAAAGATGTCCGCTGCAACAGAGGCCCTGCCACAGCCTCAGGAAACATCAACCGCCGGAACCCGGGAACGACGGGGCGGGGCGATTGAGATCCCTGCCGTGGATGATCTCGATTCTTCCCTCGAAGCAGAGATCTCTGCTGCCATGTCGGGCGACACCACCGTTCCTGTGACGGTTAATAGTGGTGAACCGGCCGCTGAAGGCGAAGCGGCTGCCAAAGAAGTTGCAGCGGGCTCGAAAGTGAAAGGCACGGTTCAGGCCGTTCACGGGGGTGAAGTCTTTCTGGATGCCGGACTGCGTCAGAATGTCGTGTTGCAACTGACTCAATTCCCTGAAGGCAAGCACCCCTCCGTTGGCGATCAGCTGGATGTGATCATTGATGCCGAAGATGCTGATGGTTTGATTCGCGGGCGCATCCCTCGTGCACGACATCGCGCCGGTGGCAACTGGGAGTCACTGGCTGTTGGTCAGGTCGTCGACTGTCTGATCACAGCGGTGAACAAGGGTGGTCTGCAGGTCACCGTCAGCAACCTGCGCGCATTCATGCCAGCCAGCCAGGTGGAACTGGGATTTGCCGGAAATCTGGAACAGTATGTTGGCCAGAAGATGACCGTGCAGATTACAGAAGTCAACCCGAAGAAGCGTAACCTGGTTGTCAGCCGCCGTGCGCTGCTGCAGGCAGAGCGTTCCGAAGGTGAAGGTGAGTTCTGGGCCAAAGTTGAAGTGGGCCAGGACTACACCGGCACAGTAAAAACACTGAAAGACTACGGGGCATTTGTCAACATTGGCCCAGTGGACGGCTTTCTGCACATTGGCGAGATCAGCTGGTCGCGCATCAACCATCCGAAAGATGTGCTGGCCGAGGGTCAGCAGGTGGATGTGAAGGTGCTGAAGCTGGATCCGGAAAAGAAGCGTATCAGCCTTGGGATGAAACAGCTCGCACAGAATCCCTGGGCCAGCGCCGCTGAACGATACGCACAGGGTCGGACGGTCTCCGGCACCGTGACCCGCATTGCGGAATTCGGGGCCTTCGTGGAACTTGAAGCAGGCCTTGAAGGCATGGTTCATATCAGTGAACTGGCATGGCGTCGCGTCGGAAACGTCGGCGAGATCCTCAAGGTGGGTGAAAGCCGCGATTTTCAGGTGGTTGAGGTGGATTCGAAGCGCAAACGTGTTTCGCTTTCCGTAAAAGCACTGGAAAAACGCCCGGAAACAGCGAAGCCCGACAAAGCTGAGGAAGCGCCTGCAGCACCGGAAGAGCCGCGGAAACCACGAAACCCAAATCTGCGTGGTGGTACGGGGACCAATGCTGGCGGCCGCGGCTTGTTTGGAAATCCCTCTGATTTTTCGTGATCCTGGCTCGTCAATCATCACCACTATCTGACCTCGCTGGCTTGCCATACCTCCTGTAGTCCCTTGCCGCCTGCAAGGGACTACAGAAGTCCGGGTCAGTGCTCAGGACCGCCGCCATAATTCGTGGCAGCCGATGCCTGGGTGATTCTGCGGAGGTTCAAGGAGCGTGTCTGAACCTGAACTCAGCAACTTTCAGATCACTCAGACACTGACTGAAACACACGACTTCCGACTCCTTGCTGCCGCGGACAGTTCCGGCGCTTCAGTCTGGTTGACGGTGTTCTCCGCAGACGTCTCTCGTCGCCCGGAATTTCGTAGAGCCCTGAAAATGGATCGGACGATGCTGATGATGCTGCATCATCAGTCCATCATTCGGTTTCTCGGAACGGGAGAAACAGACGGGACTCTGTTCTTCTGGACAGCGGCCTCAGACTATCTCCCGCTCAGCCAGCAACTGTCCAATGGTCGAACATTCTCCGTCGACGATGTGATCGAAATTGGATGGCAACTTTGCTCAGCGCTGCAACACGCCCACAACCTCGGCCTGGCGTATGGTGGACTGACAACTGAAACCGTCATGTTGTCCGACAATCTTCAGGTTCTGCTGACAGGCTTTGGAATTCAACGCTGGCTGACAATCGTTCAGGAGTCGAAGTCCGCGTCCAGCATAACACCGGCCACGATCAGCGCACTTGCCGGCCGCGAACAGATCGAACGCGACCTGAAAGATCTGGCCTTGCTGCTGTCACACCTGCTCACCTCCGCTTCCAGGGACGACACCACCCTGCCCCGTATGGCAGTTGGTTCTCGTTCAATGCTGGAACGCCTTCTTGCCCGATGCCTGAATGGATCTGCAGGTCAACTACCGCAAACGGCGCGGGAATTTCAGGGGCGACTGGGTGAACTGCTGATCGGCTCTGACGAAGACCAGATGCCGCTTGTCGATCAGCGCGATCAGGGACGAAGCTTTAAACAATCCATTGTGATGGAGCTGTTCGAACCTGATAGATCCGCAACCGCGGCGATCCCACCCGGCGACGTTTCGGCAGGATCTGCCACATGGAAGCAGTTTCTGCCGATTGTCCTGGTAGTGACAGCCCTCGTCATTCTCACGCTCATTGCCGTTCTCGCACTCTGAACGGCGGATCCGGCCGGTATGCATTTTGGCCGCCCCCGAAAATCGTGGCGGATCGAAAACTTGAGTCAAGTTCGAATTTTCTCAGCCCTCGCAACAGCGTAATTTCCTGACCGACCTCTCCGGACGGCGTTCGCGTCGCAAAGCGTTATCGCTCTGCCACCCTTTGTCGTCCAGTCTCTCAGTATCTCCCGTCTTTGTGTTGGTTCGAGGAAATATCCTATGAGCTCCCGTATCAGACTTCTGCTGCTTGTGGCACTGATGGTCTCGACGCCCATCCGATCCGCTTCGGCCTGCGGCCTGTTGAGCCCATTTCGATGGCTGTTTGGATGCGATCACTACCATGGTTACTCTCAGGGAGGACCGGATCCCTGTTATCGCCTGATCGATGACTGGCTTGGATATGGATACCTCCGAAATCAACAAGGGACTCTCGGACACTACCCCGGTAATTGGTATCGCAATCTTCATCCGCATATGAGGCCTGGCTATCCAATGGCTGGACCGGCTCTTGCCATGCCCTCTCCGATGCCAATGCAAATGCCAATGCAAATGCCGATGCCGCTGCAGTTGCCGGCGGCTCCCGTTTACACACCGAACTGGGACCCGTGTTGCGACCCTTGTGCCAACACCTGGGCACCTGGCCCGATGCCAATGACGACGATGCAGCCGGTCACCGTGGATCAGGGGAACTGGCAAACCGTCTGGGTTCCTCGGCCAGTCACCACCATGGTTCCCCGGACACAATGGATGATGCCGGGGGCTTCATGGGGTGATAGTGGCTGCGATACTTGTGGAACCTCTTTTCAGGGTTCGGTCGGCTATCCAATGATGCAGGGCGGGGAACCGCAGAGCGACTGTGGCTGCGCTGGTGGCTCAATGACAGATCCGTCAGCGATCCCCATGGCTGTACCGCCGTCCGGGGCCTTCATGCCGCAGAACACCCTGTCATACGGTGCATCTGGCTATGTTGTCCCGGGGCAAAGCTGGAATCAGAATTGGCCTTCCTACGGTTCATGGGCTGCGACAAACCCTGTACAGCCTGTGATGGCATGGACACCATCCACCCAATGGAACAGCGTTGCCCCCTGGACACCAGCAACCGCATGGAATACGGTTCAGCCGCAGCCTCGCTACGCTGCACCGCTTCCGGCCTATGGTGCTGCACCAGTCGCCTGGAACCCACAGAACACCAGTACTCCGTATGGTCATCACTCTCAGTTCTACCCATCTGCGGGACTGGCACAGACCTGGCCGTCTCCGCAGGCCATGTCCACAATGGCTCCGTCGAGTCCGTGGCGTGGAGCGGTTCCTCGTCGAGGCGTCGTGACGACGGCCTTCCGGACTACACCGGGCTACCCAGCACCGCACTACAGCAGTGTGACACCTCAGCCATGGCACCCCGGTACTCAGGCGATGGTCATGCAGCCTGCGACACAATTTCAGTCAATGCCGATGCAGCAATTTGCATGGAACGGATCAACCGTTGCTCCTGGCTATCCTCAGATGACTGCACAAAATCCGTTCGCACAGCCAGCATGGGGCGGAAACCCAGCGTTCGGTGCTGCTCCTCGTATGGCAGGTGACATCTCAGGCGACCATGAGTTTGCAGGCCCTCGGCAGACCGGCATGATCCAGAACGCCTATCGTGGTCAGGCCCCAATCGTACGCACCGGGATGACTCAACAGACCGCGTCCCGTGCGTATCCCAACTCGCTTCGGTAACGGTCGCTGATGTCACAATCATAAACGTGAATCGAGCCCTGCGAAGACAAAGAGCTTCGCAGGGTTTTTTCATTGCACAGGTTGTTTAAGATACAGCACGCAGGATGAAGACCGACAGAGAGTGCCGTGGGCCGCTGCGAGCCAGGCGGCGGCCAAAAAGGAATCCAACAGGCGGGATAATTCCTGTCTGAACGACTGTACTGCTGACAGGACTTTTTCAGATGGCGCGTTGTGACCAGGGCTACCTGTGTGATGTGTGTGGTGATGAAGTGGATTCGATCCGGGAAAGCGATCTCTATCTGAGATTTGTCATCGGTGAACTCCCGTCGCGACACCTTCTGGCTGCACCGGAACGTCACCTTCGATGCAATCCGGTAAACTCACAGTTCATTGATACAGATGCATTTCCTCCGGTCGTGGTCGAAGGTGACTTTGATCGTCGGCTGATGGATCCCGAATTTGTTCGTGAACGCTCGCTGCTGGTAACTCGTGGATGGCATCGGCTGCAGGAACTGGCCGAACTGGCGCAAACGGTGCCACTTCCTGAGTATCCACTGGCTGAGTTTCGCGGACGCTGAACAGCGTCGCTCTATCGTCGGGTAGTTACGACTTCGGACTTCCAGGGCGGCACCACCTACTGAATGGCATTTGTCGGGAATCATCGACGCTGATTTCACAACGCAGAAAATCGCGTCAAACAGCAACCAGTGATACCGGCTATTCTGCCAGCTCCAGCGTTCTCCAGAGATACCAGCAGGCCATACTGCGGTAAGGCCTCCAGCGTTCCGCCAGTTCCTCAAAGTGCCGTCGCCCCGCTGATTCCGGCAACGAGTAACGCCGGAGCATGGCATTTCTCAGTCCCAGATCATCCGGAGCAAAGACATCTGGTCGGCCCAGAGAAAAGATCAGATACATCTGAGCTGTCCAGCGACCAATCCCCCGCACCTGGATCAATTCAGCAATCGCTTCTTCATCTGCAGCTCGAGTGATACGTCGAAAGCTGACCGAACCATCCAGCGTTTTCTGAACCAGATCCCGCAAACTGGCCTGTTTTTGAGCGGAGACTCCGACAGCCTGAAACTGCTCGGGTGCCAGGGTTCGAATCAATTCCGGACTCAAGGGCTTTCCGGGGAACAACATCTGCAGGCGGCGGAAAATTGTCTTCGCCGCTGCTGTGGAAATCTGCTGGGAAATGATGGACTGCACGATGACTGGAAAACCACGTTTTCGTACTTCCAGTCGAAATTCGCCCACCTGATCAATGATCTCAGCCATGATCGGATCAGCATGTCTGAGAACATCTGTGGCCAGTTTGATCTGCTCAGCCGACCAACTGTTCATGAACAAAGAATCCTCACACAACTCCATCATGCAGACGAATACTGCATTTCCGGAGTGTATACAAAACCAGTGAAATCAGCCCCGCGTATGATATTTCAACCGGGCTGCCTGTCAGCAGATTACCGCACATTCGCTTTCGAATGGACACGGACTTGATCTGATCCGGCGGTCGTCGCTTTGTTCGAAAAATAATCCATTCTTTTCTATACTGCCAGCCATGGCTACCCCTCACGACACCCTGCTTTCCGGTCTGACACTCGTCCGAACACGACGCGCTCGCGTACGTGAACTGAAGGGCTTTCGCAAGTCGCATCAATTACCGACGGAGTACAACGACCACACTGCTGCATTTGTGGCTCGCATCGCGGCAGACGATCTTTCAGAAGATCTTGAACAACGATTCGCCGATTTCCGTCGGCAACTGCAATGCAGACGCACCGAACTGGTTGTTTCAGATCCTGAATCGGGAGTGGCTGCAATCAACACTCCGTGGTTCGAGTATCGTGTTTCCGCAACCCTCGCCAGCGATGACACCACAGAAGTGGAATGGCGATGGCAATTGTCCGACTTCCGAGATCCACCAAAGCTCTCCACGCCCGAAGTCACTCAGGCATTCCATGGTTTTTTTGATACCGTGGAACTGTTGCCAACTCAGCCAGTGGACCCGGCAGAACTCATCGACCAGATCGAAGAGCGACAGGTCACCGGAGTGGTACTGGATTACGATCGGAAAGCCACCTGGTGTACTCTGCAGATCAAGGGGATCAGTGCAACACTGACGGTATCCGGTGACTTGCTGTCATTGCACCTGCATCAGCCCGCCAGTCCCGGAAAGCTCATTGAATCATTCCTGCAGATGCACGGGGAATTTATCGCGAGGCCGCGGCTCCGTTAACTAACGCAACCACCAGAATCAGCTCAGCACATCCAGTAAGGCGGTGCTCGATAAAGGCTGTTGCGTGGTTCTTCAGCCTCAGCGAGCAGGTCAGTCATTACGCTGCGGACTCAATTCAATCTGCTCTGTTTCCTTCAGCAGCAGCCCATCCTCACTGACAGGCCGCTCAGTCTGAGCAGACTCGCCATTCGGAGACACCAGCATCAGCGGTCCAGCGTCCGAAGGCGAATTCCGATGCGACTCGACCTTTCCAGCCACTGGTGTTGTGTTGTATGGATGATCAGAGACCAGCAGCACGACACTAAAAGCAAGGACAGCCAGAGTCATGACCATCACCCAGCCCCGACGATCACGGTACCCCGTCATCGATTCTGCACGGTCAGCTATCGGAATGGTCAACAAAGTCGGCCGGGAAGAGTCGAGCACACCCTGTTGTCGTCGAACGGGTGGCTGAAATGTCCGAGGCATCTCCATGCGAAAAAACGCCCTCAGCATCTCATCCATTTCTGAATCAGAAAACAGCGTCGTTTGGGGGTCACTCTGTTTTGTGCGATCAGTCATTCTGAAACCCTCGTTCCGCCAGAACCTCTGCCAGGCGACGGCGAGCCCTGGATAATCTCATATCAATCGCCGCGGCACTGCAATCCATCACAGTGGCAATCTGCGCAGCAGACCAGTCCATTGAATATTTCATCACCAGCACTCTGCGATCATCCTCATTCAGTTCCTGGAGCGCCTGCCGAATCTGAGTCTGCCGCTCGGCAAGAGCCAGACGATCTTCGGGCGATTGGCCCTGTCCCATCTGATCATCAAGCCCGGGTAAAAGGTGACAGGAATTGCTCTTTTTTCGAGCAACATCCCGCAACCAGTTCTGCCCCACCCGCAATAACCACGACCGCAGATCCCGAACAGGCTCTCCGCGGTAGTCGTACAGTCGCACAAACGCCTCCTGAACAGCGTCATAGGCGCGCTCAGGATCGTTGCACATTGAGTAGAACAGAGCCCACAATTCCCGGGAATGTTCCCGATAGAATTCCTCAACCTGAGGACTCTGAATGGGTTTTCCCGATTGTTTCGGGCCAGAATCGGTCATTCAAATCTTCCGACTTCCTGAAAACGCCGACCACCGTCACCGACAGCCTCCGACCTCTTCAGCCCTCCGGGAATCAGACGCACCCGGGACAGGGACCTAACAGGATTTCGGCGTCAGTATCCGCTTCCGACGGTTTCCGCGAAAGAAAAACACCCGGGAAACCACGTTTCTTACGCAAATTCCGCAGCATTCCTCGCAATAAACCGCCCCTCACATCTCAACACAATACTCGAAAACACCCCGAAACCAACCCTTGCCGAGGCGACAGACAGGCAATGAACACTGCGGCCTCGCTAACAACTTGCACGCTCCTGAACGGGCCCCGACATCGATACCTGTCGTTACTTCTCGGGCCATGGCCCACCCACAAAACTTTTATCAATCGTGGAAAATACAGTACACTGTCTCCATGACTGTCATGTTCCTGATTCTGATGCTGTTCAGGGCCGCCACAACCAGCGGCGTCCCGGTAGCACGCGTACCGGATGACCGGATGCGTGATGGTCAGGACGAATTTGTTGTCGAGTTACGACAGCGTGGTTTCCACGAGCTTGCTGAGCAATACTGTCGAACTCAGCAGCAACTCACTTCAAATCCGGACCAGCAGACACACTGGGAGATCCTGGCCACAGACTGCGATCAGGACCATGCATGGCAACTCGAACGCTCTCAGCGAATCGAAAAAATCAGCCAGACGGCAACCCAGCTCACTGAATTCCTGAGCACCCACACACCTTCGCCGGAATACGATCTCTGGCTCAGACTCCGTCAGATCGAACTGCTGAACTCTGCAGCCCGAATGGAATGGAGTGTACTCTCAGTTCATCAGCAATCACTCAGAGACAACTCAAACGTCCCCGCGGCATCGACGAAGATTCCTGCATCCGAACGTTTTGCACTGGATGCCTGTCAGCAGGGACGGGAGCTGGGACAGGCAATGCTGCAGCAACTGGATCTGCATCGCAGGGATCTCGACGCGGACGTGCTCCGATCCGTACGATTAAGAGTCCGATTCGCAATCGCCGAGCTGATACTCTCAGAATCCGGGCTCGTCTCCGGGAAGCAACGCAAGGCCCTGCTGCAGAGCGTCAGTGAGCAAGCCGAACAACTGCTGAAAAGCGCCGGGCAGAACGACCGATTTCGCGCCCGCCAACTCATGGCACAGGTGAAACTGGAGCAACGTGATTTTTCCGCGTTCGAATTGCGGCTGCGCAGCTTGCAGGGAGAAGCTCGGGCCAATGATGAACACACGACCGTACTGACGCTCCGGATGCAGGCTCGCCTGCTGCAGCGACAGCCTTCGCAGGCCATTGAATTGACGGTTCCGGAAGAGTCGGCACTGTGGCGGGACGCGCCAGTCATTCAGGTGCTGAAACTGGAGTCTCTGCTTCAGTTGTGCGAAGTGCTGCTGGAACTGCAGGACGACAATCCGCAGCGACAACAGCTCCTGCTCGCGACAGCATCCGAGTTTCGCCAGCTTCATGAACGACTTCAGCCTCAGATTCAGGGCGTCTGGCGACAACGTATTCAATCCTGCCAGCAGAGATTTGAGCTGGTTCTGAAGGTCGGGTCATCAGGTGCAACCGCATTGGAGGAGATCTCCCTTCTTATCAACTCCGGTGACCTGAAAAACGCCCGACAGTCACTGCTGACTCTTGCGGATCGCAGTCGTTCCGATTCTTCACTGACCGCTTTCGCTCTGCTTCAATCCGGTGATCTCGCAGCGCGGACAGCGGACTGGTCGGCAGCGATCGTTGACCTGAATCGTGCCATTGCACTCTTTCAGGAAGTTCAGAACCCGGAACGGGAAGCCAGTGCCGATCTCCTCCGCATCTATTGTCTCGGTCAGATTTCCAATACCCGGACAGACTCTGCCCCGACTCGAGATGACTACCTGCTGGCAGTGAATCAGCACCTGCAGAAATTCGCCGGGCAGCCCACCTGCGAAACAGCGCTCGAGTATCGTGCGCGGTACTACAGAGACACGGAACCACTGCAGGCAGCCAGCGATATTCGTACGCTCCTCAACCTGCCGCCTCAGGAACAGCCGACGGCAGAGGCCACGAATCCGGGAAACACCCGGACACCCTCAGACAAATTACAAAAACTTTGTCTGCTGGCCGACCTGTTGCTTGAGGATCGGTATCTTCTGTCCACTCGCAGTCAGCCTGAAGCTCTGACAACTCCGCCATTGCGTGACTCGCTGTTTCAGGAGTTTGCTCGCTCTGCCAAAGCCAGCCTGCAATCCCTGCCGAAGGAAAGTGCGTCCTCCGAATCGCATATTCTGGAATTACTCCTGCGATGCGAGCCCCTGATCAGTTCAGTCGATAAGCTCGGGCCACCACAATGGCAGGCGCTTCACGCTGAGCTCACCCAACTGCTCCTGCAGACTCCCCATGCAACTGTACGGGAAACGCAGGACTCCACACCTGCCGATACAACAGATTCTGCATCCCGGGATCCACATAGCTTTGAAGTGATTGCAGACCGAGCAATTCTGGCGGCTCACGCCACACGCATTCTGGCCTCTGTTCAGCTTTTTCTTCCTGAAATCGACCGCATATCCTCTTTGGAATTTCTGGCGAAGCAAACAGAGTCCGGACAACTCTTTTTCACACAATTGCTGGAGGGAAAACTGAATGACCTCGACATGCCGGTCAAAGCATCGCTTGCGGCCATTCTGCAGCAGCTTCGCAAACCTCTGTCAGCCGGACCAGACAACGCTGCCACTCAACTCATCAACCTGAAAACGACACTCCAGCTGGCCACTGTTTCGGGTCAATTCGGAGATGTGGAAGTTATCCTTCAGAAGCTCCTTCGTCGCCCCCTTTCCGCAGAACAACTCAGCGAGGCAGCAACCCTCGTCGCATCTGCACAGCTGGGCACAGGCAGAACGTCTCCGCTGCCCCCGGCACTTCGCAGGGACTTCTGGAATCGAATTTATAAACAATCCCGATCCGGACAGCCTGCATGGCTGGAGGCGTCTCTGCAACTGGCTCAACAGGCTTTCGAGGCTGACAACCCCGCAGAAGCCAGGCGAATCATCGCACTTGTCGACGCCCTGTATCCTGACTGGGGCGACACCGAACGCAGGACTCGCGCCAACCACCTGCAGAAGTCTCTGGAGTCCCGCCCATGAGTCCGTCGGTGAAGTTTTCCATTCCCGCTCTGGCAGAAAACATCAGCAGACTCCGACAGGCCCAGCCAGAATCCGCCTGCTGGGTTCCGGAAATCCGAACTGGTATTCCCCACGAATGCCTGCTGCAGATTCTGTCCGCGTTTCAACAGCTTCCCGCAGACTCCGAGATTCGACTTGGTAGTCTCAACGTCCAGCAGGCCGTTCAACTCAGTCAATCACCCGTTCTTCAGCAGTCAGGTCGCCCCCTCAGATGGTTGATCACCTCTCCGATCTCCAGCCTGGCTGATGCGGCACTATTGGCTCAACTGCTGCAATCCTGCGATGCCACAGTCGTAGCCGATCATTTTCGGCATCTGGAACTGGCGTCTCTGGCCGCAAAAACGGGTGGTCGCCCGGCCGGAATCCTGATTGATGTGGATACCGGGCAACATCTCACCGGGGCCTGCCCAGGCCCTGATACAGCGGCTCTCGCACGAGCAATCCCGGAACTGGCTGGAATAAAACTCGAAGGTCTGTTCTCAGCCCTCCACAGTATCACGACACCGGAACACCTTCTGGCCGAGCAGATTCTCAGTGCCGTCCAGATCTGTCAGCACTGTCAACGGATGATTCAGGGTAGCCAGATACAGTGCAGTGAGGTTTTTCTGGATTACGTCCCTTCATCAGTTCTGCCCGCTTTTCCCGGAACAGGGTTTCTGAACAGCCCGTTTCTGATTCCGCCCCAATCACTTGCGATCCATGGAACTCCGATCGCCCTGACTGCTGAAGTCCTGTCCCGCCCGTCTCTGGATCACTGTGTCGTTAATGCCGGCTCACTGCTGCTGCATGATTCACCCGAACACGTTCGTGTGACAGTACCAGGCGGCGGTTCCGTGGTCCGGCTCTTCCCGGATCATGCTGTCCTGCATCTGACATCCGAGGCCATGGACCTGCGAATCGGTGACCAGGTGCAACTGTGGAGCCCCAGTCTGCATCATCATTCAGCGAGTTTATCCGATGTCGCAGTGCTTGAGCGATCCTGATTCTGAACTTCGTCTTTCCGCGAACCTCCGAACAGAATCATCCAGACAGTGGGCCCCAGCACCAGCAGTATTCCAAGCACCGTATGCTGATGAAACTGCCTGTGCCAGATCACAATATCGAAGATCATTGCAAAGCCAACCTGAGACAGTCCGACAACACTGACACGCGCAGGGGCTCCTTCCGCAAATGCACGTGTCAGCAGTAACTGACCTATCGTTGCTGTGACACCGACACCTGAAAGCAACGCGATCAGCCGCCAATTCAGCTGTAACGGCCACACATCCGATGCCTGCGGAGGTGATACCAGCAGAAGAATCAACAGCATCGTCACCGACACAAAGGAAAAATGCACGACCACGGCATTTGCTGCCACTGTCCTCAGTCGATGCAATCCGAGCAGCGCTACGGCGCTGGTCACCGATCCCGTAACTGCTGCCAGTGTTCCAGCATTGCCCTCTGCAAGGTACGGTTGCTGCATGACCACCACCCCCAGCAGCCCACAGACAATTCCGATCCAGGCAGACCATCCCGGAAGTCGCCCCAGCATTGGCCATGACAGCACAGCGATCCACAACGGGAACATGTTAGTCAGCGTCAACGCATCTGCGACCGGCAGCTTTGAAAGTGCATAGAAATTGCACAACACACTGAGACTGCCAGCGAGACTTCGCAGCCACAGGGTCTTTGGACGGAACAGGACCAGAGGTGTCCGCTCATAAAATGCCAGACTCCCGGCAATCACGAGTGCCACGGCAGAACGTGCCAGAGCAATCACCTGCCACGGACAGACCTTGCCCGCCGCATGCGCGAAAGCGCCCATCACGGCAAAGGCGAAGGCCCCGCCCAGCATCAGTAAATATGGCCTCATCCTGCCCTCAAATGGATTCGGATCTGCAGCAACCAATCCGGCTCAGGAGATTCGGAGCCGACGATCCACTCAGACTCACGACTCACAGCAGGTCCTCACCAGTTCCTGCTCCTGCCGGCTTACGATAAAGCTGCCACAGCGAACGAACAGGAGCAGAGAAGGCGAAGTAGCAGAACAGCACCGGAAGCGCGAGCTCTCTCACGATAAAGATCAACATCAGGCTGAACACAATCTGCAGTATCTGCTTTCTGCCGCGTCTACCGCGCACCATCTGATTGAATACGTGGGCATACCGTAGCCGAGACACCATCAGAACGGCGGCCAGCAACGTGATCAGCGGAACCAGAACCACAAGTGCCGGCCAGATCAGGTTGGCCAGACTCGTCAGCCCCGACAGAGTTCCCGTTTCACTCAATTGATCCTTCAGCTCCTTCATGCCAATCGGCAGCGATGCCACCACACCCGCAGCCGCCGGGGAAGGTAATCCGCTGAAAAACTCGTGAGAGTCCTCTTCATCCGTCTCCACATTGAAACGGGCCAGCCGCAATATGGCACAAGTCATGAACAGGACGGCTATCGCCCAGAGAATTCGAGGATGAAATTGAAACGGAGCTGCTGCGATCGTGTCCATCAGATGATGATCTGGATGCGATAGCTGCAGGAAAATGAATGCCGGTGCCACTCCGAAACTGATTGCGTCACACAAACTGTCCAGCTGTGCTCCGAAATCTGACGTCTGATTCGTCAGCCGCGCAGCACTCCCGTCCAGCATATCAAACAACATCGCCAGAAAAATCAGTTGCGACGCCGTGATCAACTCGCTGCCACCGAAATGCTCCGGACCAACCTTCGCTGTGATCGTAATGGCTCCAAAACCGCAGGCCGCATTACACAGCGTCAGCAGCGTGGGCAGAACGGCAAAAACTTTCTGCCGACGCGTTTTTTTGACGACTGCCGAAGATGGCTCAGACATGCTCAACCTGCTCTGCTCTCTCCGGGACCACCCCGATCAATACATACAGCACGAAACTCACTTTCGGTGACGAGAACCACAGCCACTCTCAACGATGCTCTATGCCCCGATAGGTCGCAAGGATTGTGCTGCCAGCCCTGACTTTGTCACCGGGTTTCACAAAGATCTCCAGCCCTGCTTCCGCCGGAATCACCAGTTCCGTGCGAGACCCCAACTTGATCATTCCAAATTGTTCGCCCCGCTCCAGAACGTCCCCCGGCTTCAGCCAGCAAACGATTCTTCTCGCAATCGCGCCCGTGATCTGACGCACAATCATGCCACGATATGGCGCCTGATGCTCTTCCATAAATACGGCCAGTTGTTCATTCTCACGAGCCGACTCAGGACGCAGTGCATTCAGGTATTTGCCCGGGCGATATTTCAAGCCGATGACACGCCCCGCGATCGGCGCTCGATTGATATGCACGTTGAAGATCGAAAGAAAAATCCCGATCTTGCGAGCCGGTCCACCAACAAATTCGTCGTGAGCCAACTCCTCGATTTCCACAATCGTCCCATCCGCAGGCGAAACCACCTGCCCCGGCTGAGCCGGAATTGACCGCTGAGGATTCCGGAAAAACCAGGCAATCAGGACCCCAATCACGCCCGCGGTGACAGCCAGCAGCCAACAGATCCACTGCATGGCCCCGGTTACCCGTCCGGACCACCAGAGGCTCAGGACCATCACCAGCGCAGCAGCCCCCGTCATCGCAAAAAGCTCTGCCAAACCTACTCGGGCAAACGGCAGACGATCACGCCACACAAACGGATCATCCTCGGGCTCCCAATACCAACCTCCCTGATTCCTGTGAAACTTCAGGTCTCGCGGATCCAGCACTTCGTGCGGGCAGGGATTGAAATTTCCCTTTCGGCAGGCCTCCATCCGGCGAACATAGCCCGGCCGAAAACATTTCAGCCACGCCCTTCGAATTCGCCCCCACGCCTGCTCGCAGCGAATAATAACGCCACCGCCAGGCTGAATATCCTTCAACTGCGGATCCATGGGCATCAAATTACGAGGACCTGCAGGTCCATTGTCCGCTGTCCGGACCTTGTCTGACATCTGTGTACTTCCGTTGTTCTGATTTCCACACTTCCGAGCTGGGTACTCGGTGCACTTTCCGAACATTCCTGAGAGCAAACCTGTCCCTGGTTCCGGTTAGAACAGGACGAAACCCAGGCAATCCGGGTCTGAGGCAATTCAGGAATTCCTGCTCAGAGACCACACACATGCCGCATCAGCTGCAGCCCGAAGCCCCACACTTCCGCAGACGGCACTTACCAACCGTGAGTCTGGTGCGCCATACTCGCAGCCCGCACGCCTGAAACTCCAATGCCCACAGGAGCCGCAGTGCTGCGGAGACCGGCTGTCGGCTGTTATTCCGTCAGCCACAGGACCTTGCTGCCTGATCTCCAGAAGCGAAAAGAGCCCCTGCGGATCCATCGCTTTTCACTCTAACGAAGAACAAGCAGGTGTATGCCGCCCGGATTATCGATTATTCACGATTTTTTGCAAAGCCACCCATTCCACTCCCCCAGCGTGCAGGCCTTCCCCCAGCCGTCCGCCGACATGAAATCGAGCGCTCTCAGCGAGTATTGAAGGTGTTCCTCGGGTCATCCGCAGTGCGGTACTCCTCCCGATCCGTCAGCACCACTTTCAGTCGCGATTTCTGTCGCCCCCGGTAAACCTCAATGTCAACCGCAGCACCGATATCAGAAAGACTGACCAGATTGATCAGATGATTTTCGTCAATCACCTCTACACCATTGAACGAAAGAATGACGTCGTCGGGTCTCAATCCAGCTCGTACCGCAGGGCTGTTCTTCTGGTTGTAAATCCGAACAATCCTGGCACCAAGATTTCGTGACAACCCCAGTCGCTCCGCCACCTCGTCGCTGAAATTATTATCCAGCTCCACACCCAGGTAGGCGCGTCTCACGCGACCATGAACAACCAGTTGCTCAAAAACACGATGAGCAAGGTTGCTGGGTATGCTGAAGCCAATCCCCTCGTTGCCGCCACCATTCGACGCAATCGCCGTGTTGATCCCAACCACGGTACCGTACATGTCAATCAGTGGACCACCACTGTTGCCCGGATTAATCGCCGCATCCGTCTGCAGAAAATCCTGGTTGGTTACCACCTGATCAGATGCCAGAGAAAGATCCCGCCGGCCCTTGGCACTGACAATCCCCATCGTTACAGACTGGCTCAGACCAAAAGGGCTTCCCACGGCCAGTACAAAGTGACCAATCTCCACAGTGCTGCTGTCACCCCATTGCCCCCCGGCCTGACCGCCGTCCGGCAATTGCAGCACCGCAATATCACTCTCCGAATCACGGTATATCCGCAGCGGATTCACCGTCGATCCATCCGCCAGCTGGATCTCAATGTCCCGCAGTTCTGCCCCGCGTATCACGTGCTGATTCGTAATCGCGAACAACCCACGGGCCGTTGATGATCGCATCATCACCCCGGAACCCGTTTCTTCAACCTTCTTCTCTTTCTCAACCCGTACCGCCTGAATGTGAACCACCGACGGAAGCACCTGCGCCGAAACCTGCGAGATATGCTCACCACTCTGAACCAGTGCCATGCCGACAGCACTCATCGGGGACTCTGCACTCTCACGAGGCACGGCACTGACACGCGTCGTCAGACGCAGAAACTCCAGATGCCCACCCGCAGCCAGTCCAATGGCCAGAAGTACCGCACATCCGGGTAGTGAATAATTCCTTCGCGCCATCCGGGAACTCTCCAGAGGAAAGTGTCTGGTCCTTCGGCACGGATCCATCCGCTGCTGATAATGTCCTGATTCCGAGCCCATCGCTGATGCGGTTCCACCGCACAGCTCGGAAATGCCGCGTTACCACAGCATCCCACCCGGGAAAAAGCCGCCCTTTGCAGGGCCTGCTCTTTATCCCGATACGACTCCAGCGCCGCTCTTCCACAAAACGGCAAAGCCCACTGTCTATCGAACCGCCTTTTCCACAAAAGCAAGCGGTTTCCGGTTGAATCTGCCGAATCACCAAAACAACAACCAGCCACCAAAAACAGCCCGAACAATCAACACAAACCACCGCCAGAGCAATGCCTCAGCCAGCCCCACAACTCCCAAAGCCCCCGCAACCGCCACCACCGGAACAAGCCTTCTTTTCAGACATCAGTCCCTCAACTCCAGCCCCGAATTCAGTTCCCAACCCAGCACAACCCCTCGAACAGGATTTTCGTGGCGCCGCCTGAACCCTTAATGCCCGCTGGACGGCTGACAAGGTTTTCATTAAACATCAATTCGCTCTACCCGGGTGTTCGAATTCCCGCTTCTGTTCCGACTGGTCCTCCACTGATCACTTCCTCATCCTGAAGGCCACTCGGCCTGCACGATCACTCTGCTCGCAGCCGTTTTCGGAAAATCAGGCTGAAACACTGCGACATGACGTACATCACTGACCACCCTGCTCAGGCAATTTCGCTCGGCCAATACCGGCTGCAAAACCGCAAAACGCACCAGCCCTGACGTCCTGGCTGATGGGCTGCAGAACCTCTTCATCGGATACAACGCCATGCCCTCAGCCCCCCAAACCCGTGTTGGCATCATCGGACTCGGACTGATGGGAACCGCGATGACCGAACGCCTGCTTCAGTTCGGTTATGTGCCACGGATCTGGAATCGTACAGCCGACAAAGCCGCACCACTGATCGCTCTCGGCGCTGTTGCTTCTGACAATCCCTTCGCCGAATGCGATCGCATTCTTGTGAGTCTCTACTCCAGCGAAGTTGTGGAATCCGTACTCTCCGAACGACTGCATTCTATGCGCCCCGGACAAATCATCGTCGATACCACAACCAGCGATCCCGAACACAGCCTGCGAATCAGCCAAACACTGGCAGCCTGCGGTATTTCCTATCTCGATGCGCCGATCTCCGGTTCCAGTGAACAAACACGACGCGGTGAAGCGACCGTCCTTGTTGGTGGCGAACGCCACGCATGGGACGCCTGCTGTGATCTGTGGAGCGTCCTTGGAAAAAACGTCTTTCATGTGGGCGGCTCAGGTGCTGCCGCCCGTATGAAACTGGTCACCAACCTCGTCCTCGGACTCAATCGCGCTGCCCTGGCCGAAGGCCTTGCTTTTGCAGAAACCCTTGGACTCAATCCCGTCGCCACCCTCGAAGTCCTGCAGGCCAGCGCGGCCTATTCACGTCAGATGGATACCAAAGGGTCAAAAATGATCCATCAGGACTTCTCCGTACAGGCTCGTTTGACACAACACCTCCGGGATGTGTGCCTGATACTTCAGTTGGCAGCGGAAAAGGGTCTGCGTCTCACACTTGCTCAAACACACAGGGAACTTCTCGAACGCGCGGAAGCCATGGGGCTGGGACAACTGGACAACAGCGCCATCGTTCAGGTCATGCGCCAGAATTTCCTCCCTGCCGACTCATGCTCGCAGAAACAGTCCTCCTGAAGACTACCCGGAGTCCACAAGGCCGCTCATCGTTTCCCAAATCCCCTCATGATCTCCATCGGGCCTCAGGGATCACCTCACTTCCAGCACTTACGTTCGGAAACCCATAAATGGAACCTCTCCGTTCAGGTCTGCACAAACGCCAACTCACCCGCGGCATCACTCCCTGTACCCTGCTGCTGCTCTGGACAATTTCTGCCGCGGCCGCAGCTCCGCCTGATACAAAACCATCACCCGCAGTCGCCAGATCCTCCTCTGCAACGCCCCAATTGCTTGCCCACTGGCCACTGAACGGGACCACCGAAAACACGCTCAATCGAAACGCGACCGTTCTGCTGAAAGGAAAACCAGACACTCACAGTGATCCGAATTCCACCGGATTCTTCAACAACGGCACCTGGCTCGAAATCCCGGCAGACACGTTACCCCATTTCAGTCACGAGGATTTCACGATCTCAGTGAAAGTACTCTGCGATGCTTCCTCCACCAGAGTGACTGGTGATCTGATCAGCCAGTATGACCCGACTTCGGCACGTGGTTTTCACCTCACTCTCAAGTCTTCCCCCGGAGTCACCTCCAGCCAGGCTGGGTTTCGCCATCTTCAGTTCGGTATCGACGATCAGCAACTGACAAGCTGGCAGGATCACGGCCGACCAGGCACAGCACTCCTCGGATTCAGCATGGTCGAACACAAGGGTGGACTGTTTGTCGGCACCTGCCAGCCTGGTAAGAACGAGGCTGGCCACGTCTATCGATACACCGCTCCGGATCAATGGATCGATTGCGGAGCTCCGGATACGTCCAACAGTGTTACCGCAATGGCTGTCTTTGAAGGCCAACTGTACGCCGGCACCGGAAAGTATCGAGTGGCGGGGTCCAGCCTGCCCGAATCAGAAAACGTCAATCCCGGTGGGCGAATTTTTCGCTACGACGGCGATCAACGCTGGATTGACTGCGGGCAACTTCCCAACACTGAAGCCGTAGGTGGCATGGTCGTCTTCAACGACCGCCTGTTCGCGTCTTCCCTGTATAAGCCCGCTGGCTTCTTCCGTTTCGATGGCCAGAATTCATGGTCACCGTTACCCGTTCCTGAAAGCATGGACGCAACCACCCGGACCTTAACAGAGCGGCGAGTCGAATCGCTGACAGTGTATGAAGGACACCTGTATGCCGGCAGTTACGATGGCGGACATGTTTACCGCTTTGACGGAACGACATGGGAGGATTGCGGACAACTGGGGGACAACACACAAACCTACTCGTTCACTCAGTACGACGGGGCTCTGTACGTGGGAACATGGCCGAGTGGACGCGCTTATCGCTTTCAAAGCCCATCTCAGTGGATCGACTGCGGACGACTGGGTGAGGAACTGGAAGTCATGGGAATGATGGTTCACAACGGTCGACTCCTCGCTGGGACACTGCCTCTCGCCGAGGTGTATGAATACCGAGGTGCAACCAACTGGACGCGACTCACACAACTGGATCACACACCGGATGTTCGCTATCGCCGCGCATGGACCATGGCAGAACATGACGGTCGCCTCTTCTGTAGTACCCTGCCGTCCGGTCACATTTATTCCGTCTCAGCAGGACAGCAGGTCCAATGGGGACATCCTCTTCCACCGCGCTGGTGTGAAGTCATCGCAGTAAGATCAAACGATCGGCTCACCCTGTTCGTGGACCGGAAACAAGTAGCGCAGTCGCCGCCACTGAAGACAACCGCATGGACATTGACGACTCAGGCTCCACTACGCATCGGCGCCGGGATGAATGGCACCCTGAACGGACGACTGGCGGACCTGCGAATCTATCGCGGTGCCGTGACCGCCGACTCAATCAATACTCTGCCGACAGCTCCATGACTTCATCACACCGTCAACAGTCGTGCTGCCACAGTGCGGTTGCTACCGGCATTTGCGAGCCCCCCAAAGTCGGTCACCCGACTGGCGTGGACAGAACCAGCGCGGTTCGCACGCCAGCGGTTTGTGCAAGCAAAAAGGGCAGCCATGAAACATCACGGCTGCCCTTACAAGTTTCGAAATGCGGAACAATCAACCGTCTCAGATTACGCCCGCATCTTCCAGTTCGACGTCTTCAATCACCGGTAGCGGAGCATCGTCAGCCATGTCCACAAAGCCCTTCAGATGAATCGCTCGGGTATGATGCTGAAGTTTCTTCAGTGCCTTGCTTTCAATCTGTCGGATACGCTCGCGAGTCACCTTGAAGATTCGGCCTGTCTCTTCCAGCGTGTAGCTGTAGCCATCCCCAAGCCCATAACGCAGCTTGATGATTTCCCGCTCACGATAGGTAAGACTCTTGAGAACATGATCGATCTTATCCCGCAGCATCTGCTTGGCAGCAGACTCCGCCGGACTGCTCTCATGACTGTCTTCAAGAAATTCACCGAAGCTGCTGTCTTCGCTCTCCCCAACCGGAGTATCCAGGCTGATGGGGTGCTTCCATGTTTTCATGATCCGTTCAGTCTCTTCAATGCTCATCCCCACCGCTTCTGCCAGCTCTTCATTGCTGGGTTCGCGACCGGTCGCCTGACGGATTTCTTCCGCCTTGGCCTTCAGCATCGAAATACTCTGAAACATGTGAACAGGAATACGAATCGTTCGAGCATGATCCGCAACCGCTCGAGTAATCGCCTGACGAATCCACCATGTGGCATACGTCGAAAACTTGTAACCCCGGCGATACTCGTACTTCTCGACACCGCGCATCAGTCCGGCGTTGCCCTCCTGAATCAGGTCCAGGAAGCTGAGCCCTCGGTTTCGATACTTTTTGGCGATGGACACGACCAGCCGCAGGTTACCACCAGACAGTTTCTGCTTGGCATCCGTCCAGCCATTCATTCGCCGACGCACTTCACGACATCGTCGCAGAAACTGCTCCGGTGTCTCCAACAGCATCTGCACATACTCTTCCAGCTCACGTTCCAGCGCCTGACGCTCAGTGTCCGCCGTCCGCATTCCCCGCAGACACGCAATCTCCTCACGCAACTGTTCGATCCGCTCGCCAATCTGCAACATCCGCTTCATCACCGGCTGCAGACGATGCGTACGAACGCTTAACTCTTCACAAAGCGAACACATCTTTCGGCGACGCAGGGTGATTCGATCCGCCAGCTGAGCACGCTCCCGTGAATTCTCCGGCAACGCACGCCACTGATGAAATTCTTCCTTGTTCACCTCCATCAGTTGCCGCAGCGTACGGAGATTCAACTCCATACGCCCCTCGATCTGCTCCTTGCGAACTTCTTCGGTCTCTGATGTTCGCAGCGTCCGCTCAAAAGGCAGCTCGCCACGACGCACCTTCTCAATGGTGTCCACCGCGATGTTCAACGCGAAGTCAGACTCCAACACGTGCCGACGCATTCGCTTTCGCGTCACTTCAATCTGCTTGGCGAGGAAAATCTCTCGATCCCGGGTCAGCAGAGGGATGTTGCCCATCTGACTGAGATACATCCGAATAGGATCGCGAGACGACAATGCAGATGTTTCCGGCCCCAGCAAAGCACGAGCCGCTTTCTCTGCCTGCGCCAGCTTCACTTCCTCTTCAACCGGCTCCGGCTCCAGTTGGATGTCCGGATCTTCAATAAAGTCCAGCCCTTCCTCGTCCAGCACCATGATCAGGCTGTCGACCATTGCCGGATCTCCACCCTCGTCCGGCAACCAGGCGTGTGCCTGCTGTACAGTCACAAACCCGCGCTTCCTGCCCTCTTCGATGATCGCCTTCAATCCCGCGTCCAGACGATACACACGATACCCCTTTTCAATGTTCCGAAATGCACAGCAACATACCAGCCACTGATACACCCCGGCGAAGCGATTTGCTTCCGGTCTTTTGAACGAGTGTCCGTGCCTCCTTGTTGAGACACACGCCTGACCAGTCTCGGACTGGTCATTGACTGCAAAACTTTGCTCCCGGCCTTCCCTGGGCCCAAAGTCCGCCGACTGATTTTCAGAAAAACAGCATAACCATGAATCTGAAAAATCAATCCCAGCCGAACCCAAAAAAATCAGGTTCGGAGGAATCCACAAAAACAAGACTGCAGAGACCCCGAATTCTGAGGAACTCCATTTCCGGGGGCCTGCCGACATCGTCTGCAGTTCGCTGCAAATTATTCGCTGTCGATGGGCTCACGTCAACGTTTTGGAAGCATTCTTCCCCGGGTTTCTGCAACTGAACCGGTTTCCGGATTTTCCACAATTCTTCTGAGTTTCCCGACTTCCACGATTCCCATGATTCGATTCACTATTCTCAACCCACGCCCACACACGGGTCGGCCCAGCCCGCGCGTGCCCCGTTGCCTCAGAATCGACTGCCCGACAAGTCCCCGAAACACGCAGATTTCCCAACAAAAAATGCCGCTTCCAATCGAGCGGCATTGATCACGGCTCATGCGTCTCTTCCGCTCGTCTCAACCACCCCGTGATCCCGCTCTGCCAGATCCCGACACGCCACTCGCAACATCTCCCCCACCCAACAGCAGTGACCACGAACGCATCCCTGTCTCGCCACCAAATCGCTGCATCTGCGTCTCAGGGATCTCGTCCAGTTCGTCCGAATCGTCCGCCTGCATAAAAGCTCGACGATGATATTCGACCTGCTCGTTTGGCGTGTTGTACCGCACTTCCGCGTCCGACAGGCGATAGGTGTCACCCGATTCCAGCACGAAAAACATCCGAAACCACAGCATTTCCGCTACGTGGCGACGCGGGGAGCAAAGACTGATTTCCACTCCACTTTCATACCACTCATACAACATTCCGAAAAAACCACTCGGAATGTACTTCACCGAACTCAGATCCACCCCCACGGAACGATACCCGTCGTCAATGATCATTCGGGTCAGAATCTCACGCAAACGCGACAAGTCCGCGCCGTCCCAAATCTCCATATCCTGCAGGCTGACAATGGCTGTCTGACCCTGTACTCGACAACTCAGACGCTCGGGCCTTCGGCTGCTCATGGATCTCATCCCCCTCATCGTCAGTGGTTGCAATCAACCCCAATCAGCCGTCCTGACAGATCGCGGGGATTCAGAAATTCCGCAGTGCAGGTCGGGGGATGATCTGCGCCGGAAACATAGCTTTCTCCATCCTCAAAAACAAAGCCTGTTCCACGGATTCAATTCCTGAGTTCCGCTTTGAGGACAACCATTCGGGACTGTTGCGTGAACACCACACTTTCTCATCAAGCTGTTGGCTTTCTGCAACAACACCACAACCTCTCAAACAACCGATGAACAGCATTTCCTGCCTCCCCAGGCCCTGGAGATGCCCGTCCCGTTTTTCCCCGTCGCGATTTTCAGATTTACCCCGCAGCCGGATTCCGACAGAATTCAGGGCCGGCCAATCCCCGGGAACAAGGCTCAAGCATCCGCTACCGCCCGCGTGTACTCGCTCCTCGCGGAATCACGCCCCCGTTGTCAGTCACCGCATCCGCCAGGAATGCCATTTATGACTCCTTTCACAGGGCCATTTCAAAAGGTGAATTCCGGAATGTCCTACAAGCAGCTTTTCCTGCTGATTCTCACGATCTGGTCCGCGGAAATCTTCACCCGCCTGCTCTTCGATGCCCTTATCACTCCAAAAATGGAGTACATGACGTACTACCTGGAAACCGACAAGGAAGGCGAGTTCCGCGGCAGCAATATCCGGCACGAAGTTGGTGCCCGCGGCTGGCAATTGGTGGACGCTGTTCCTAACCCCGAAAACCCGGAGGAAATGATCCTGTACTTTCAACGCCGCGTTCTGTTTTAGCGCCCGTCTTCTTCGATGCAGTGAAAACCCTGCCAAAAAACAGACGATCCCCGGCGTTACCCAACTTATCGGCCAGTGCCCTCAACACCATCGCGATGCCAATCTGAGTCCACGGCATCCGGACAACAGAAGCTCTCACCGCGACAGTATCCGAAATCGCCCACCTCAGGCCTGCCCCGGCACAGTCAGATACTTATCCACATCATTGCTGACAATGACGCCATAGTTCACCGCGCCCAGCCAGCCCGACATGATGATCCCCACGCTGCCCGCATGGTACAGCCCGCGAATCTGCTGGGGCAGGTCCCGACTGACCTGCAGACCTTCAAACTTTGTCCCGAACGACGATCCCGCCACATGCTTTGTATATCGCTCAAAAGTCATCGGCGTTGCTGCTTCCACATGATCCAGCACCGTTCGAATCTGCGGTACATATTTCTCAAGACACGATAAGGTCGATTCAATCAGCTCCGCTTTGGCCAGCTCATAATCCGCCTCTGACAGGTCTGCCCAGTCTCTGTAGTTGGCATTTGTCGAGGACACAATCAGCCAGCGATCACTGCCCGGTCGCGTTTCCGGATAGTAAAAGCTGAATGTCCGGCTGCTCACATCACGGCTCAGCATCGCCTCAATGTCAAACCCACGATGCTCGGAATGGAACAACAGATCGCCACAGTCCGAGTCAAACCCTTCGCCCGGCTTCAACGCCATGTAGACCTGACAGGAACTGTTGTTGAGCCGAATGGCTCGAGTGGACTCAATAAATGCTCTGTCAAAATGCTGCTCACCCACCATCTTCAGAACCGTACTCCTGATGTTGGCGTTCGAAACCACTGTCCGACAGGCAATCCGCTTCCCGTTTGCAACCACCGCTCGTACCGTCCGATCCGGCCCCACCTCAATCTGTTCCACAAGGCTGCGAATCCGGATGTCTACACCATTCCGAATCAACTCCGCACGCATCTTTCCAACCAGTGCGTCCGTGCCACCCTGAAACGTATACACACCCTTCTGCATGAAGTTGGAAAACACAATCCCATAGGTAATCGCGGGATCTTCCAGTGTGGATCCATTGGCATAGGTAATCGGCTCCATCAGCATCCGGACGACGTCGTCCCGACCTGGAAAAAACTGTTCAAAAAGCTCCCGCGTTGTACGAGTCTGCTCATCGAAAAAGTTCATCCCCCGCGCTGTATCAAAAAAGGCAGCAATAGTCTCCGGTGCAATCCGGAAATGCTCCGTCAGGATGCGAGTGAAGTCGTCTCGGTTGAATGTGGTCCGCAGTGAAAACTGTGGATTTTCGAAGCGAATTCCCCTCAACTGCACAATCGAATCGGCGATGTCCTGAGTCCAGTATTTCCGGCAACTCTTGATCATGCCAAACGGAAAACCATGGAGCGAAATATCAAAAATGTGGCCGCCTGACCGACGAAACCACGTCGCCATCCCCCCCAGCTGATAGTGATGCTCCAGCAGCAGCACACTATACCCCTGACGCGCAAGTATGTTCGCGGAAGTCAGACCAGCAAGTCCGCTGCCAATCACGACCACATCGTAAGACTCTTTTGTGCCCTGCAGGAAATCTCGCGGCATTCGAACTTCTACACCAGAAAACAAGGCCAATAGGGACATTCACCCAGACGATCGGGGAGACGACGCTGCCCGCTCAACAGACTTTTTCGGACCCCCGAGACCCCGCGTTCCCGGACATCACACCGCGAGGAACTGGCCTCGTAACCCCCAAATCCGTCGTTTCGCACGCGCCGACACACGTTAGTAACCTTTCCTTACCCCAATCTCAAGCGGTTCCAGCCTGTTCAACCAGTCTTTACCCGATTTGACAGACTGGAATAGAATGCCCAAAGTCGAATTGCCCGCCCCACGGTACTTTCCGGACGCTCCTCAACGCAGTCGTCTCCGGCAGTAGCCGTCAAACGGCAATTCAACCACACTGAAGGCGGCCAGCCCCCCTGGCCAGGCATCCCCACTCATCCAATCGGTGAATACGATGAAAATCGCAGTTCGACTGTCGACTCTGCTGCTCTGTCTCGCCATTCTTCCCACGGGCAGTCTGGCCCAGAACCCACAGGATGCCCGCATCACTGTCAGCCACCCAGGGTTCCAGACACTCAAGAAAGATCTCAAATCCGTTCTGGATCTGACGACAGCCGCAGAACAGAAGCAATGGTCCAATATTGAAGATTTCATCGATACGTTTGTCGCCGGGGTCGACTACGAACGACCGTTTCAGGTGCAGCTGCTGCCCGGTTTCAACCCTATGGGCTACCTGATCACTGTGCCACTCGATGGCGGCTTTCAGACATTCCGCGACAACATCGAAGGCCTCGGCTATGAGCTCACGCGTGATCCCGGTGATGTGTCCCTCTATCAGTTCAATATGCAGGTCGACTCCGAACAGACTCAGGATCCGGCATCTGCCGAAGTGACTGAAGATCTTGGCTGGATGAAGGTTCTGTCCGATGTGAATTACCTCCTGATGGCTTCCACATCAAAACGCGCCAACCTGCCCCGACTGAAGGAATTCTGCCTCCAGTCCGGTGTGCAGGAGATCGCTACCGACGGAAAACTGCTCCTTGAAATGATCAATTCTGATGCCACCGCAGCGGCTCAGAAATACCGCCGCGAGGTCTTTGCAAACGTGCGGAACCCTGCGCTGGATTCCGTAAAAAAGCGTCCCGATGAGACCGCCGTTCGCTTCGAAATGCGACAACTTTCCACCAGACTGATGATGGATGAAGCGGAACGCCTCGCAGCAGAATCAGATAAACTCGCCCTTGCCCTGACATTCGACAGCAGCAAAAAAGACGCCCCTGCACTCTCCGTTTCCGGAGATCTCACAGCAATTCCCGACTCCGGACTCGCCAGCGCTGTGGCTCTATTCAATGCACAGCCGGATCTTTTTGCCACCGTGAAAAAATTCCCCGGCTCCGCGTTGTCCATTCGTATCAATCACCCCGTCGATCCCATGCGACAGACCGGAATGTCAGAATTCCTCGATCTGCTGCAGAAGGAAATCAACGTAAAACTGAAAGAGTCCAAAACACGACCGGCCTCTGAAAAGGAAGCCATCGACAAAGTCGTCTCACAACTCGTTCAGCACGTCAAGTCCGCTATTCAGGCGGGCTGGATCAATCTGATGACGGAAGCCGTTCCCGATGGCAAGGGCAACTGGGTCACCGTCGTCGGATATGCCTCACCCACCGCCTCGTCCATCACCACAATCCTTCCCGAAATGGCAAAGATGCACAAAGGCTCTACCGTCGAAATGAATGTCGATAAGGTAGGCAGCGTGGACATCCACCATGTCAAACTCGGAGAAGGCCTGCTGGATGTCTTCGATCGACACTTCGGTACCGATCGGGATGTGTATGTGGGTGTTGGAGCTGATCAGGTCTGGCTGGGCTCCGGTGAAGGTGCTCTCGAAGCACTCAGGAAAACTATCACGGACCTCGGAGCGCCCGAAATGACATCTTCCCCGCTGCATGTCGAACTCACCATGCTGCCATGGGCACGACAACTGGTCGACTTCTACAGCCGACAAACACCTCCGAAGGATCGCGAGGCACTCAATCTCTGGCGCTCCGCCGAACGGCAGCGCGCTCGCGCTGTTGAAGCGTTCGAAAAAGGTGGTGATACCCTTGTGCTTGATGCTCAGGTCAAGGACTCACATGTGCTGACCACACTCACCGTCGAAACCGGCATCCTTCGCTTCGTTGGTAAGCAGATGGCGGCTTTTTCCAGGGAGAACCTCGAAGCAGAGTAACTCCGGGATCGCACTGGGGATACGGATCCCTTTCAGTCAGCCCCGCCTGAGATCGCTCATGCCCTGCAATCACCCGCGTGGCCTGCCAACCCAAACGCTCTGCTTTCCCGGAAAGCAGAGCGTTTTCTGCGCTCGCTCTCCACCATTCCCGGAGATGAACCCCGATGGCTCCTGATGACGATCGCCCGGACTTCGATCCCCTCCACGGCAATCTCGAGTCCCCGGAACTGACCGCGGATCTGGATGATATCGAACTCGCTTATCGCCAGGCCCTGCAGGCCCTCGATGCCGCTGAAGAACAGATGGGCTCCGTGCTGGTGGAATTTGCAGAATCCTCGACCGCCACTCAGGACGAACTTCAGGCTCCCTCCGGCCTCTCCATCGGTGCTCAACTGGCCGATGAACTCCGTGAAACCGCTGCCCAGACCGAAGCCTCCAGTCAGACCGTCCTCGTTGAAGGCGTGCGACGCGTGACTCCACGGGAAGTTGTGGAGGCTGCCCTGTTCGTCGGTGGACCCGTGGCTCTCACCGCCAGACGACTGGCCACCCTGATCGGACAGAATGTTGACAATCGCGTTGCCGTCTCGCTGATCGACTCCATCAATCAATCGTGGGCTCGCGAAAATCGCCCCTACGAGATTCAACTGCAGGAAGGCGGCTATCGCCTCGAACTCCGGGAAGAATTCGCCGACGTCTCGACGCGTACCTTCGGTCTGGGACCCCGCGATATCAAACTCTCGCCGGAAACACTCGAAGTCCTCGCCTTCGTCGCGTGGAATCAACCCATCACCACGGACTCACTGAAATCCATCAACAAGCCCAATGCACCAGGCGTCCTGCGTCAGCTCCTGCGACTGCAACTGGTGGAAATCCAGAGAACCGGTAACCGTCGCTCCGATGTCTCTTATGTGACCACGGCCCGCTTCCTGAAACTCTTCGGCCTCAAGTCTCTCGCCGATCTCCCGACCGCTGACATCTTCTCGTTCAAGTAAGCTCAGACGCGACAAAGCCGGCAGATCCCATCGATTGCCGGTGCCCCCCCCCGGAACTGATAGCTGGCAAATCCCCGCCGTACTGACATCCTTGTCAGCCCTCTCAGGCCCGTCTATCGATAGTATGCCGGTAACCGGGGAACAATTTCCAGTCGCCGATAATCGAAGCCGCTGTCCGGAGGTGCGTACTTTCCAACAATGTCCATGCAGGAATCCGACCGAATCTCCCCGTCCATCTGCAGACACCAGTACACCGAATTCACCGTTAAACGACGCAGTCCCTCACTCTCAAAATCCCGGGCACTGCCCATCGTGACGTGAAAGACCCGCGCTGTCAGCCCCGAGTTGCCTGTCCAGGTCTTCACCCAGGCAACAGGCAACGCCTCCAATTCCTCATTCGGCAGATCGTCTGGCTTCCTTCCGACCAGTGGCTGCCCATCCACCAGCGACAGACAGCCCTCGGGTAATCCTCCTCCCTCGGGAAATGTACGGTAGACGTCCGAGGGCCCCCAGATGTCCCGCACTCCTCGCAGAACCGGATGCTCCCGGTTGGCCTCGACAATCCGTCCCCGCGTCGAATCCTGCTGCCAGCGACCATGATGATTCCTGAACGAACCTCCCAGCACATGCTCTCCGAAATCCACTCGCTTGCCGGCTTTTCGATATTCGAAGTCCAGAAATCCATGGTTCGCCGTGCGGATCCCCACGATCGGTCTGCCCGAATCCAGATACTCGTACACATGCTGCAACTGCTCCGGCGCCAATGACAGCAGTCGACTGAATACGATCAGCAGATCACAGGACTTCAGATGCTCAAGGCCCGGGATCCGATGCATCACCGTCTTGTCTTCCCAGCGAATCTTCTGCGTTGGATCCACCTCATTCCGACCGTTCACACTGAACAGCACCGTGCAGTGGAAACCATGATGCTTCGCCAGCAACCGTGCCAGCATCGGCATCGCATACTCGCTGCGATATTCCTGTTCCGCTGCAATCAGAACCACATGCTTCCCTCGTCCCGGCCCCTCTCCACCTTCATACGTCAGCCACAATTGACTCTCCGGCACGGGGTGCTCACCCGCACAAAGGCCGGGACTCACAAAACAGATCAACAACAATAGATTCAGCCCAATCACACACGCCTGTCGGCACCGGATACCTGCCCTGACTGCCATTACAAAGGTTCACTTTCCAAATGAGTACGATGAACACACCTTCACAGAGTCACTCAGCGCGAAAAAGCACCGGACTCTGCTATTTCAGCATCATTTCAGCGCCTGTTCCGAGGGTGACGGAATCTCATTGACGGTGTAGTAGGCATCCCTGTGCAACAGCGACTCCTGATCCTGTGAACGCAGTTTCTCCAGATCAAACTCGTACACAAATCCCTGAACCAGCCTGTCCACTTCCAGCGTCGCGGACATACCGTCGTCGCCGACCTGAACCGATTTCACGGTCACAACCGATCGCTCAATCTCCGGGCCGCCATACCCGCCATGATAGGGATGCGTGAAGGACTTCAGCGAGTACGTTTCCGGTGCTGCCGCCGTCACCCTATCCACCGGCTTCGTGAATGTGACATGAAATCCCTCGGGCCGAATCGTAATCCGGTTGATTTCAAACGGCATCCGCCCATTCCACTGCACTCGTTCAAGAGCAAAGGGTTTCATTCCCCGCACCGGCCAGCCACGGTTCGTCCCGCCTGCCAGCAGGTGACCACCCGCCGTGAATTTCACATTCAGAATGCCGGTCGAAAGCCCCTCGCGAAACGGATAACAGGCTCCCTGCCAGACCCCGTTCACCTGCTCCGTGGTCGCCCGCATCAGTACTGAAAGCGTGTAGTCCCCCAGAAACATCTGATTCTCGAACGGACCGAATTTCCCGGACGTACGATTCACACAGAATCCGGTCACAGAACGGCCCATCCTGATGTAGGGAAAGATCACCGCATAAGGCACCAGCTGCCGAACACGCTCCTTCTCCAGCACAACCCTTGATCCGGATTTCGGCAGCTCCGGGACCGGGCCCAGCTCAGGAGCATATCGGTACCATTCGAAACTCGCCGGATGCCCCTGAAAGCTCCCGGCTGAAACCGCCTTCAGACTGCATGAACAGTTCCACGGGCCCTGACTCTCCACGCAGAATAATGCCCCATACTCGTCAAGCCCCACCCCGCCGGGACTTCGCAACCCGCTCGCAAAGGCCGTCGTCCGCCCGTCCGGCGATACCTTCATCACAAATCCGCGATTCAGGGCGTGCGAGTAATACGATTCCGATAACCCCAGCGCCACAAATTGATTGCCGTCGGCATCAAACTCCGATCCAAAGGCATACTCATGATAGTTTGCATAGCCCCAGGCATCCGAAATCGTCTCAAAACGATCCGCCCGACCATCACCATCCCGATCACTCACCCGCGTCAATTCACAGCTCTGAGTCACATAGAACGCGTCGCCCTTCCAGACCAGTCCGAAAATCTCGTCCAGCCCGGTGGCAAACAGGTGATACTCCGGCATCGGCTTCTCATCATCCACTCCGGATATCACGTAGATCTCACCATGCCGAGTTCCCACGGCGATGCGCTGATCCGGGAGTACCGCAAAAGCCCCAGCCTCGATCACCAGCCCCGGTGGAATCGGCAGGCTGACAATCGGGTAATACTCCCGCTCACGGACTTCCGTCCCCCAACGCTCTCCGACTTCTTCCATCCCCGCAACTGCGACACTCGAAACCATGACGATCACAAGTAACATCGCCATCCGAAAAATACGGTCGCTAAATGGGTTCATACGTCACCTCCATCGCCGAAACTCCGCCCGGCACCGTCACACGCAGCAGGAGTTCTGAATTCCCGGCATTCTCCGTCTCCGGACGCAGCACGGATTCCATGTCCGGAACGGTCACTCGCAGACGCCCGATACGGTATGCCTGCTTCGATTCCGCGGTTATCTCGCCCGTCAGCACTCGAAACCACAATTCCTCAGGTGCGTCCGCTGTGAACCGCAACGTACGCGTCAGTCCCCACTTCTCCCCAACCTTCACTGCGACCAGACAATCTTCAACAGCAATCGCGCCCGTCTGATACCGAAACGTGGGTATTCCACCAGTGCCCAGATCATATCCCCGAAACTGGTACCCCTGGTTCTTCGGATACATCGGATCCGGATTGACGCGAGCATCTTTCGTCATCACGGGCAAAAGCGGCCAGGCCGCGTCCCTGTCCGGCAATCGCACCAGACTGACATCCTGCTTCATAAGAATCGGGTCCGCTGCCGGCTGAAATCCACCCGACCCCTGACCGTTGCGATCCACTCCGATGAAGTCGCCCGTCCAGATCGCCGATACCGTCCCTGTTTCGGCGTTGAAGGCATAACTGATCCTCTGCGGCAGCCCCACTGCGATGCCCCGAAACCCCGCAACTCGACTTCGCCCACGGTACGTGCGCGCCTCTTCACCCACCGCCAGTTTTGTATTGATCCAGCGAATTCCGGAGGGATCAGCAGCCGAAGTTCCCAGTGACAGGTAATACCAGATCGCAGCAATCTGCTGCTCTGTATCACCTCCCAGAATCGTTTGATGAACCGCAATTCCACCCGGCCATGCATTCGGCATGATAATCCCCGGCCGAAATGCTCCCGGGTTTCTGACAAACTGGCTGAACCACCCCGACTGCAATCTCTGATATGAGGTCATCATGTCAATGCCGCGATTCACCGGTGCAGGCTTGCCATTGAAATTGTGGCAGGCGATGCAGTTCAGGCCCTTGTCTCCAAGGAGCTCCCGCCCTGCCGCCCGCAGTAACTTCTCCCGTTCACGCTCGCTCTCCGAGCGACTCTCCGGACTCGGAATCTGCACCGCCGGACTTTCCAGTACGTCAGCACGCGCCAGGATATCCGGCAAATGGCCCAGATTCACCGAGCCATACTGCGGCATCCTCGTCGCCATATAGGGCCGAACACTTTCCCCGTCAAACAGAACCTTCTTCAGCCACGCTGGCTGCAGTTTGGCACCAACCAGAGTCAATGGTGGAGGAATACGGCCATCGTCGCCCAGATTCTTTTCTGTGGTCGAAAAGTAGGCGTTATAGTCCTGCGGAACTCCTCCATAGTCATCCCGAATGTGACAGGCAATACAGTTGAATGTTGTCAGCGTTTTCGCAATCAAATCCTGATCTGTTTCCGGTGACTGAACCTCCGCCAGAGCCGCACGAATGACACTCCGCTCTGCTGCCGACAGGTGAAAATCCGGATGCCGGCCCGGCTCTCCGGATAAGCAGCCCCGATCGGTCACAGCGTCCCTCAGCGACACTGCCGATGACGCTGCCCGAGCTCCCTCAGTCATATGACAGGAAGCACATCTGAATTGCTCAAAATAGCGCTGTCCCTGCTGCACAAGCAGTGTGTCCGGTCGCAGTTCCTCCACCACGGCCTGCCGGGATTGCTCACCCAGCAGATATTCCGCCAGCGCCCGCGATTCATCACGGGTTAACTTCATGTCCGGCATGCGACCCGAACTCCGAAAACGCAGTGGCTGAAACAGAAAACTGCTCAGACCTTCCAGCCTGTATTTGCCGGAAACATGCCCCAGCTCTGTCAGCACAGGGCGAACAGATTCCATAGCCTTCGCCGCATCCTGCCCCTGCTCGTCATCGTCATCCTCTTCAACTCCCGGTGCTGCCACCGCAGACTCCGCGATCGCCTCACGCACCCCGTGACAGGCCACACAACCAACAGAATGGTACAGCTGGCGACCTGCCGACAGGTCGCGAACTTCCGCAGTGCTCCACGCCTCGTCTCCTGGTGCGCTCACCGCCTGCGACACCAGAAAATGTGTCAGCGATTCAGCAATCGCCTGACGCTCCTCGGCATCGCGTTCCCCTAACACGTCCGGCATTTTCGTACCGGAATGCGCAGACTCCGGATCCGCCAGAAAGCGGCGCAGATACTCGGGCGACAAACCCTTCACCGAGACCCGCAGGTCCGGCGCCGTACAATCCGCCAGCGGTCCCGGCAACTCCGCGTCGCCCACGTGACATGCGCGGCACTTCAACTCCGAGATCAGCAGTTGCCCTTCCTGAACAGGACTCAGTGGATGCCGACCGGGCAACACAGCTGCTGACTTCGCAGGTGAAACAGCCTGGCCACGGGCTTCCGACATCTGCATGCAAACCAGCAATAAACTCAGGATCAATGTCCTGAGCCGTCCATGACAGTGTCCCATCGCTCAACTATTCCTGAAGACATGTTTGCGAGATGATCGACACCGATCTCCTCGCCAGCATGGATCGTATCATCTTCAGGAGTCTGACCCAGCGACGTCCACGAAAATCCGGCTATATTCCGCTTACGCGCAGAACAACAGCCTGGGCGACGGATGTCGCTCGCTCAGAATAACTCGTGTATTTCCCGATACCCGAAGTCCACCAGCGGAAACGGACGCCCCGCCGGACCGGGCAGATGGGAATCCAGCTTTAGTCCCAGGCTGTGAAAGATCGTGGCAATCACGTCCCCGGGCTGTACAGGTCGATCCGCCGGAACACCTCCAATCGGATCACTCGCCCCCACAACCTGTCCCCCCTTCACACCGCCACCCGCAAAACCAACGGTAAAGCACTGAGGCCAGTGATCTCGCCCGCCAGCGGGATTCACTTTCGGAGTGCGACCGAATTCGGCAAGGTTGCAGACAAGCGTATTGCCCAGCAAGCCTCGCTGATGCAGATCCTCGATCAGCGCCGAATATCCCTGGTCATACATCGGCGCCACGATGTCCCGCATGCCTTCGATCGACGTGAATGGTTTCGATCCGTGGATGTCCCAGGTGATCTCATCAAACACGGTCAGGAACGTATTGACTGTAACAAACCGGACACCCGCCTCCACCAGACGACGAGCCAGCAGACAACACTGCCCGAAACGATTCATCCCATAACGGTCACGAACGGATGAGGATTCCTGGGACAAATCAAAAGCCTGACGGGCCTGCGGACTGGACATCAGACGGTAGGCGGCTTCAAAATTCTTCCCCATCATTCCCGCATTTTCCGTGGATTCGAAATCCTTCACCGTCGAATCCACGAGGTCACGCAGGCGACGACGACGCGACAACCGAACCTCACCCAGCGTCGCTGGTGGTAACAGGTCCGGGACCCGAAAATCCGGCCGCGATGGATCTGCCATCAACGCAAACGGATCGTGAGCCTTCCCCAGAAAACCGCCAGCCTGACCATTCGGCAGGTTTCCACCCCCACGCCCCATCGTCTCCGGCAAAACCACAAACGGCGGAAGATCAGAACGACGCCCACGCAGATAACTCAGAACCGAACCTGCATGCGGAGTATTCACTCCGCCCTGAAACTGACGCCCGGTCTGCATCATCTGCCAGCCAGCATCATGGACAGCCGCACCCGTGTGATGGCAACTCCGAACCAAAGCCACATGCTCTGAAATCGCCGCATGCCGCGGCAGTATCTCCGATAACTGATAGGCGCCACTGCTGGTGGCAATCGGCTTGAACGGCCCACGCACCTCCAGCGGTGCCTCGGGCTTCATGTCAAAGGTATCCAGCTGACTGGGGGCCCCAAGGTTAAACAACATGATGCAGGATCGCTCATCATGGCCCTCTGAAACCTGACCCTGCTCCTTCGCCTCAAGGTAATCCACCAGCGAAAGCCCACTCACCCCCAGAGTACCCACCTGCAGAAAATCCCGGCGAGTCGTACCGTCACAGGTGTGCGCTTTTCCCCGGCCTGTCAGATTCAGCATGGCAGAATTCCTCTCACCCTCAATGACCAGCTTGCAGATGTCAATTCCGGCTGAAACACCCTGCCGAAATCCACCACCCTCCACCAAAACTCTCTAAAAAAGCGGAACCACGCGTCCAACCGCTGCCGCCGTCGACTGCACTTTCACACCCCATGCTAACCAGCCTCACGGGCAACAACAACAGAAGAATGCTGTCGGTTCACGGTAAGCTGTGGAATCCTCTGCCGCGATGAGTTAGCCTACGCAGACAGGTTCAAACAAACCAGCGGGGCCTGTGCATGAAGTCAGTAACCTGACTTCACACCTCCCATTCTGTTCGACACCCTGTTGACGGACATTTTTCCCATCGGAGATACCCATGATTCGCAGAACATTCCTCACTCTCGCCGCCGCACTCCTGTGCCTGCCAGCTCAGGCCACTGACAACGATGCAGAATGGACAACCCTGTTCGACGGAAAGTCCCTCGTCGGCTGGAAGGCCAGTGAACACAAAGAATCATGGAAGGTCGAGAATGGCACACTTGTCTGCCACGGCGAGCGCAGCCACCTGTTCTATGAAGGTCAGAAAGAGCCCTTCCGGAATTTCGAATTCGAATGCGAAGTCATGACCACGCCGGGAAGTAATGCCGGAATCTACTTCCACACCCGGTGGCAGGACACCGGATGGCCTCGCTACGGACTGGAATGCCAGGTCAATGTCACCCAGTCTGACCCGAAGAAATCCGGTAGCCTCTATGGGGTGGTTGATGTCCCTAACCCCGGGCTGAAAGACAACGAGTGGTACAAAACCACCATTCGCGTCGAAGGCAGGCACATCGTTATCAAAATCAACGACAAAACCACCGTCGACTACACGGAACCCGAGGGAAAAGCCGCCTTCTCACCAGAATTCGAACGACGTCTCGGCGAAGGAACCTTTGCCCTGCAGGCCCATGACCCTGACAGCAAGGTGTACTTTCGCAACATCCGAGTCCGCCGTCTGAAATAATCAACAGCAGCCCAACTCAAACCCGGCAACTCAGCCCCGGTCGCCAATACCGGGGCGCCGCGCCCTCCTTCTCTGTGCTTTCTGTTTTACCGGCACTTCGAGCTTCCCACCGGACCTCGAAGGCGACCGCCAGGAGACTTCCCCGTGCCAGTCCGAATGGAACTCACCCGCGTCGTCGATTGCGACCTGAATGACCAGCACTGGATTCATCTGACAGAAGTCGGCGGCCAGAGAACCTTCACCATCGTAATCGGACAAATCGAAGCACAGGTGATCAACCGCCGCCTGCTGGAAGAACCCCCGTTTCGCCCCCTCACACACCAGTTGCTCAACAACATCGTTGAAACACTCGGCGGGCGGATTGAGGACATCCTCATCACTGAACTCCGGGAACACACCTACTTCGCCGTCGTCCGCATCCGAGTCGCCGACCAGCTTCACGCTATCGACTGTCGCCCCAGCGACGGCATCGCCCTCGCCGTCCACCACTCCCCCATCCTCCCAATCTACATCGAAGAAAACGTTCTCAAGTCACTCACAGGGATCTAAAACTCCCCCCTCACTCCGCCAACAAAGTCTTGGCCTGTTCACTCAGGTGCCATGCACCTTGACAAGGGAAAATCACCCGCTAAGATATCCCCATCCTTGCTTCGGAGCCTCTGCCATGCCACGCGTGAACCGTCGAGAAATCCTGGCTGATTCAGAAATTCAGGTCTTTCATGTGGTCAATCGGTGTGTTCGCCGGACAAACCTGTGCGGCCGGGATCCGTTGTCGAAAAAGGATTAGTCACCTCGCAGAGAGTGGGTGCGCCAGCGGCTTGAGGTTCTGGCGGGTGTCTTTGCCGTGGAAATTCTCCGCTATGCCGTGATGAGCAATCATCTGCACGTCATCGTGCGGACTCGACCA